>JAGALE010000487.1 GCA_017625335.1 Lachnospiraceae bacterium | reverse complement strand
GTTATTTCAAATAATGCTGAAACATTAGATACTAATGAAGTAGAGGGATTGACTAAAGATATTTCTGGTACTAGACAAGCTAAACAGTTTACATCAACAATAACAGAATTAGATGCTAGTACAGTAAAACAAAATTCTGTATTAAAAGTATACAATAGTACAGAAGATATAGAGTCAGCATTATATGAGAGTAAAGATAAGATACAAATAATTGTAAATGGTATAAAAAATTACATAGATACATGTAATTTCTATGGTAGATTGTATAAGGAATGTCAAGATAATCCTAGTTGGAGATTATTCAAAAATGGATTTGATAAACCTACATATGAGGAAACATCAGTAATACCTAGGTTAAAAATAGATAAAGCAGACTACATAATTGATACACTCATTAAGTTTGTGAATATAAAAAATCAGAGTATAAGTGAAATCATTAAAAATAAGGTAAAAGAGGAATTCAAGAAATCAGACTATCATAATGTAAATTGTAATCAGCTATATAATAAGATTGTATACTGTGTATGTATATTAAATAAGCTATTCAACAATACAGACAACTTAGAGTGTATAATATACTACGGATATGTTAGGAGTAATGACATACCTGTTATAAGTATATTAAATGAAGCAGATTTAGTATCATTAGTAATAGCATGTTCAGATAAACAAAAGAGTATTACTATACCTGGTATGTCACTATTAGAATTGGAATCAAGTACTGAGATATTTGAGATGCCAATAGTAGATAAAAGGGATAACTCTTCTACACTAGCTGCACAAGCAGAACATAGAGCTAATACTACATTATTTGATGGAAATACACTTGGGTTCTATAAACACGGACAGTTTAGAACAGCTAGGATTAAACATTTTAATACAACTTTTGATGAAATTAAACTATGGTGGAATAGGGAATTATACCTTAGACCTGGTTTTGAGTCATTAGGAGACACTGCTGTAATACCTAGCATTACAAAGTTAATTAAAGGTGTAAAAGATGATGAGCAAAAGTATTTAGAGTTAATACAGATGTTCTCATGTGGTAAAACAATACTATGTAAGAGTCTAACTGAATTCTCTAGTATGAAATCGTCTGGTAGTAGAATGCACATACTTAGATGCGTGGATATCAATGGTACCAGATTTGAAGACCAGAAACCATTTTATGAGAACTCTAAATTAAATAAGAGTAGAATTAAGAGTGCCAAAAATTACTCATATGGATTTATGGACTTACATAAGCAAGATTTTATATTAGACAATATAGAATTGATACTAAACTATAATTATATAAAGTTAAATGGAATTAATAAGCAGGAATATACTGATTTAGTATTGAATACATTGTTAAATCTTGATAAAACATTGTTGCAATACATACAGTGGTTTGAGTACTATACATACAATCCTAATTTAATACTCATTATAAATGAAGAAACAACAATGTCATTAGAGAATATGATATTACTAACATTTATGAGTAACATAGGGTTTGATGTATTAATATTTGTACCAACTGGTTACACAACGATTGAAAACTTAGTAGGTCCATTATTTATGTACGATGAACATATAATTGGAGAATATGAGTATTCAATAAACACTAATAATATTAGTGTAACATCTAATATTGAAATAATAGATAATCAAAAAGAGGAAAAGAAACAAGGTTTCTTTGGTAAATTATTTAGTAAAGGAGAGAATTAAACATGGCAATTAAAACAGACAACACAGTAGTAACAAATACTGCAGATGAATCAACAGGTGTTATTTCTTTAGCTAAAGTAGAGGATACCAGACAAACATTTGACTTAGCAGTAGCCAGAGAACAGTATAAGCAGGAGATTTTAGCTAGCGGAGAGGTAGATAAGTTAACAAGTCAGATTGACTTAAGTAATACAACATCTATCTTGGAATTTGGTAAAGCTCCTGCAGCTGAAATGGCGAAGGTAGCGGACCAAGTAATGTCCAAGTATGACATGACAACTGTTCAGAGTACGTCAACTTTAATTCAATCGTTGCTTGATGTAATGAAGAAGATTGACATTGGTGAAATTCAGGACGCAAAGAGTTTATTAGCAACTCAGGCTAAGAAGTCATTCTTCAATAGATTTAAAGAGTCTGCTGAGGCTAAGTTGAATAAGATAGTTGGTAAATACAAAGGCATTGGTGCAGAAATGGAACAGATTTGCAACCAGTTGACAGTTTATGAGAATCAGATTAAAGATTCTAATAAAGACATTGCCAGAATGTATGAACAGGCTAAGACAAATTACAGAGCATTAACAGCATACATTCTTGCAGGTGAACAAGCAATCAAAGAAATTGAAATGTATCGTGATAGTAAGCAGGAAGAACTTGAGAAAACAGGTAATACAGACCTTCAGTTTGAAATTCAGAATATTAATCAGGCACTTGTTCTTATGGAACAGCGTGTAGCAGACTTAAGAAGTGCAGAAGCAGTTGCTTTGCAATCAGTTCCAACCTTTAAAATCCAGGAATATACGAATGCTAACCTGGCAAGAAAAGTGAATAGTGCTTTTGTTGTAACAGTACCTGCTTTTAAGACAGCTCTTGTAAATAGTGTAGTCGCAAAACAACAAGCTCTACAGATGCAAGGACTTGCAGCATTAGATGAGGCAACATCAACACTTATTAGAGCTAACGCTGATAGTGCAGTACAGCAGTTACAGCGTTCTCAGCAGTTAGCAAATAGTAGTGCAGTCAAAGCGGATGATATTGAATACGCTTGGAATACAATTATGACAGGTATTCAGCAGTATAAAGAAATGGAACAGCAGTACAGAGAAATTCGTAAAGACGAAGCAAAACGTATTGAAGCAGCAAATACACAGTACTTACAGAGTTTAGCAGAGGGCAGTGCAATCTAGATGAGAATAAACAATGGGAATTGGAAGTACTGCATTAGCTTAATTAAATAAATTACTATAAAAACTACCTATTACAGAATAATAGGTAGTTTTATTTTTGTAGTGATATAGGAGGATAACAACATGGGAGTATGGGGACTTAAACCTTTTCAAAATGATTCAGTACTAGATGATATGGGAATGTTTCAATTTGCAGATGAATTAGTTACTAATATAGAAAAATATTTACGTATGAATAGGAATTATTATCCTGGATATGAATTCACAGCACTATTAGCATCTACATATATGCATGGAGCTAAACAACATTTCATGTTAGGAGAAAATGAAATATTAAGTATAATGAAGACACTTGATAAGGATGTGCTAACAAAAGAAGAAAAAGACCTATTTTATGAAAATAGTAAGTTATGGACATCTGCCTGTTCAATACCACTAAAAGAAAGAAAAGAATTACTCAAAAAATGTGCTAATAAACTTAAAAATGAATTAGATGACCCAAGAACTGGTAAAGAATATTTCGAGAAAGATGAGTTTATACTTTGTATGAAACATGTTTACACAACTGCTCAAGAGATATTAAACAGTGTGAACAATAGGCCAGCCTATATTTCAAAAGAACGCTTTGAAAGATTGCTTAAAGCATATGATAAAGATGATTGTAGTTCACTATTGATTTGCTGTATAGATAAGATATACAAAGGTAATAAAATAATAGCATATGTGATAGAAGACCAATACCATAGACGAAATGAAGTAATGACTGAACAATTAAAAGATGCTATAAGAAACAAAACAGTAGAATGCACAAACTTAACACTTACATCAGATAATAGACTAATAAGCAAATAAGGAGATTAGCTAAATGAATGAAGTAGTAGGTAAATTTATAAGAGTAGATAAGAGAACAGCAGAAATGATGTACTATAACGGAATGGGAATAATACTTAACAGTAAGAATAATAATCCTTTACATAAAGGATGTGATGGTATACTTGTTAATTATAGTAATAATAATGAAAGATTTGAGAATTTACTTAATCATTTTACATTTAACAATGGGGAAGCTTGGTTCTGGGCAGATGTGAATAATAAAGCAATATTAGATAAAAGAAAGGAACAGTATAGAAAACTAAAATCTTATAGACAAACATGTGCATTTTATAAGATTGATATTAACAAGCAAATAAGTCATGATGCAATGCATAAATTAGTCACTGATGATATATTTGAGTATATAAATATTATATATGACTATATAATAAAATATAAACCTGTATCAATAAATTGCCTGACAGATAAAAAAGATATAATGCAATTGGATTGCTTTTTAAAACAATTCAAATTAGATGAAGAGATTTATTACACACAATTATTTAAGATTATGAAACAAGTAGGATTCAAATAAACTTAAGGAGATATTCATATGGTTCAAGCAAAATGTGTCCAAAAATTCAGGGATAGACATGGAATAATATATGGATATACTATTGAAGACATATATGGAAATAGAAAAGACGTTACGCCTGATGACCTTAAAAATGCAATTTTAAATAAACAGATAGACATTGTTAATTTAAAATTGACATCAGATAATAGATTGATAAACAAAAATACAGATAGCCAACTAAATAATATAATGACTAACAAGGTTGAAAAGCGTGAAAGCTATATAGAATATATTACTAAACAAGCTACTGATATAATGAACTTGATAAATAAAAGTATTGAAACAGAACTTGAATTTTTTTGTGACCATGATAAAGATGTAGTGTGTTGTGGTACTTATTATACTACATTATCAATCTATTTTAGAGATGGACGAGATAGAGATGACCACCACGACATGTGGTTAAAAGTAGAAGAAGATAAACTAAGTTGTTATGTGTACAGTCCTAAAAAAGACATTGAGTATAATCATATAACACTAAAAGAATTGAATAATAGTAATATTAAACTTTTCATTGACATATTAAAAAAATTACTTAAAGAGGAATTTCTTGGTGATGCAGGAGAAATAGTGATAAGTAATAATACTATTACAAAGAATACATTATACAGACCAAAGAATACTTAAATTAGCTCTAAGATGCTATAAAAGCATGCTAATAGATTTCAATATATAATTAAACTATGGAGAATACATATATGATTCAAGCAAAATGCATTGAAAAATTCAGAGATGAACACAATAAGATTTATGGTTACAGGTTACAAGATATAAATGGGCAAACACAAGATGTAACACCATCTGACCTAAAAGGTGCAATACTAAATAATCAAATAAGTATTATTAATTTAACACTTACATCAGATGGAAGATTGATAGACAAGAAACCAGAGAAGCAATTACAGAATACTAAAATAATGCCTAACACTGTTCAAAAACCAAGTGGTAAGACTGAAAAACTATATGATTCAGAGTCATATTCAGAGTTTATCAAAAGACTAGCATATTTAGTAGAGAAAACATTCGGGTTTAACAATACAAAAGAAAAACTTGATTTTGGAAGCTTTCATCTAGACCCAGATACCAAAGAGATTACTTGGCTTAGTGGTACCATGGGAGATTTCTTATATGAAGGTAATAAGTGCTATATAGCATTAGATTACACTTATGATGTTGATACTAAAGACGGAGTAATATTATTTGATGTGATGGCTCAATATGGAAATGGGCATCCTGAATATACATTC
>JAGALE010000486.1 GCA_017625335.1 Lachnospiraceae bacterium | reverse complement strand
TGATATAGATATATACAATTATTATAAGATAAATGAACAGGAGATTAATTATATAGAAAAACTAATTAAAAATTATTAGGAAGTGTATACACTTCCTATTTTATTAATGTAAATTTAACTATTTTATAACATTTTACAAAAGAGATTAATATTATATAGTTACAATATAGTCATAATAGAGTAGCATATCAAATGTTATTAAAACAGACAGATTAATAAGGTTATACAAAAATTTAAGCAGATTTTTCAAAAGAAAATAAAAATTTAATTATTTATTAAGATAAACAAGGAGTACAAACAATGTTTAATGGTAGAGCAAAATCATTAATAATAACTGCATTAGCTTTAGGTTCAATTACAATGGGGATAGGCTATTTAACGAATGCAGATAATCCTGTTACAGACATAACAGACACATTGGTAAAAGAGGTTACAGACATGAGTGTATATGATATGAACAGTCCTAGTTCAGCTTTTGGCAGTATTGATAGAATGGAGCATAGATTGAAACAGGAATTAAACAGTGCTAAAAGAAAACTAGAGCCTGATTATATAATTAAAGAAATAGGAGAAAGCATAGAGGATAAGGTTGAGTCAATTAAGGAGTTCTTTAACTAATATTTGGAGGTAACTGAGATATGGCATATTATTTAGTGGCACTACATAAAAGTGGGGCAAAAACTACAGGGGCAAGAATAATAGATATAGATTTAGAAAATAAGGAAGTCAAGTCTATTAATAATGTCATATACAAAAATATTGTAGACGGTATTATATCAAATCAATTTACAATAGAAAATGTAACAGTAAATAATGGAAAACTATTGGGTTTGAATGGGCAATTATCTAGATATGGAGTAATTCATGATGGAATAGTAATAGGTAAATGTCCATTAGTAGTATTACTTGAATGTGATATGAAGACATATTTAGTTTCTAACCCTTTAGGACAAGTAAAATATATGACAGAGCATGACATAATAAGATATGCAGAGTCAGAGGGAATTGCTAATGGTAAAATAGTGCATAGTAGTGAATCCACTTATTTAAGTGCTATAGAAGGAGAGTACCCTAAGGATAGATTAATAAAGCAAAAAAATAGTGGAAATGTACTTAAGATGAAAATGAAACTACTTGGATATAAAGAATATACAATAGATGAAAATAGCTTAGCACATTGGAATCCAGATGTACCTATAAGAGATGAAGAGCTTGAACTAGGTAGTGGATGTTTA
Organism: Lachnospiraceae bacterium; assembly: GCA_017625335.1. Taxonomy (GTDB): domain Bacteria; phylum Bacillota; class Clostridia; order Lachnospirales; family Lachnospiraceae; genus Coprococcus_C. The sequence continues at coordinate 9,095 of JAGALE010000486.1, read as the reverse complement.
GGGATAGCACCTGGTGGATTTGCAGGTTCTCCTTATACTAAGATTATACTGCCTAGTACTGTAGAGACAATAGGGGAAAGAGCTTTTGAGGGTATGACCAATTTAAGTGAGTTAATAATACCTGAGGGAGTTACTATTATACCAGATAGAATGTGTAGGAACTGTAAAAATTTAGTAAGAATAAGCTTACCAAATAGTACTAAACGAATTGGTGACTATGTATTCATGGGATGCAATAAGTTAAAAACAGTAGAAATAGGTAGGAGTTCAATGAATTTAATATCAAAAGCAATTCCTAGAGGAGTAAATATTAAGCTGAGAGGTGGTAGATAGTATGAAATTATTGTTTATAGCAACTATAGTAGAAAATAAAAAAATAATTGGTGTAAGATTGCTTGACTGTGATGCTAAGAAAACTCAAGATGTTCCTATAGATAACATAAAGAAAGTATTATCTGCTCCTGGAAATGAAGAAATTGTAGGTAATTTAAGAGTTATAAACGGGGAATTATATGGAACAAATGGTAGAATTGATAGATATGCAGCTATTAATAGACAGGGTGTACCTGTAGGTCAAAAATCTCCTTTAGTAATAATTAATAAAATAGGGGAAGATGGTGTTGGATACACTGTAGCAGATTTTAAGGGAACTATAAAGAAATTTAGAGCTGAGGATGTTATAAAATATGCAAATGAACTCGGTATTGCAAACGGTAAAGTATGTACACAAGATAATGTGGAATACATAAGTGCAATACAGGGTAATTATGATATAGAAAAAGTTGCACAAAGTAAAATCAAAGGTAGCTCATTGGGTCCTGGTATATCAATTCCTATGAATTTAAAAGATACATCTAGCGTAGCTAAACATGCAAGTCAGGATATTGAAACAAACATTAATTATAATGATGTATTTTTAGCAATGACACCTGACCAGAAAAAGGTATTAAAACAATATTATACATGGTATACAGTAGAAGTATATAAGACATTAGCTAAAAGTACACGTCTAAGTTTAGCACCTGGCAAGGCAGAGAAATTAGCAGAACTTAGAGGAATTAAGAATTGGAAATTTGGAGGTGTATGGGATACAGGATTTCATGGAGGAAGCAAATGTGAACTAGGACACAGTTTAAGATATGAATACTATGCAGTTCCAGAAGATGAGGCTGAAAGAATTAAAATGAATCTATCAGATAAAAAAAGTCATGCTATGATGGGTTCAAGAAGACATGATGTATTGGGTGATGATGACACCTTTAAGATTATATTTGGTGAGACTTGTGCTAGTGACTTTTTTAACATAGAACCTGATCAGATGAAAAAACTTGTCAAAACAAGAGAAATAATGTCAAATGAAATTAAACTTATGGCAGATATATTATCTAACGGTTTAGAAAAAGAGTATACAGATAAATGTAAACTATTATATGAAGTATTAGCTAGATTGGATAATAGAAAAAACATAATAGATGTTTTCGGACTACAAGTAGGAAGTACACTTTTAAACTTTATAGCTACATCAATGCCATTTCCAATGAGTTTAGTAATAGAGGCAGGAAAACAAATTAGGCAAGATAAGATTAAAGCATTTGGAAAAATATTTAATACAGAACTAATAAAAAATGCATACGAAAACAATGAATATTATTTTAGAAGTTGTCAGAGATTATTTGACTATGTAGCAGATTTTGCTATTGAGGGAGATTACATGTATGATCCTTTTGATGAAGATAGAAAACGAAAGGATGTAGGTAGATACAATAAAGAAACTAGATATGCAAGGCAAGTGTTATTAAGGGGATTAAGAACAGGTTGTAGAATAGGTGATAAAATAACAATTCAGGTATTAGATGACTACATTTATTCACTTAGTACGTTAATAGAAACAAAGAAAACAATAATTAAAAAATTAAGTCAAGATAGTACAATTAAAGAATTTATAAGTTCAGAACATGGACTTAAGCATTATATTGAAAGCCTTAGTGAACAAATAGAAAATGAGGGTGATATAAAGCTATTAAACTTAGGGTTTAGCTCTCTTGACTTAGATAGTACTAATCTATACTTTCCTAAAAAACTGACAGTATTATTTAAAAATAGTGGGAGAAGTTATGCTGGATATGCCAATTATTATCCTAATATAGGGGATTGTGCTAGTGTATTACACTCTGTATTAGATGGAAATACCATAGATAATATAGTTGATAACCTTTTACAAAAGGTTAAAGATGCAGAGAATAAGAAGAGAAAAGATAAGGAAGACGCTGAAAAATTATTAAATAAGACACTTGATGACAAAGTACCATCTGTGAATTATTTAACAGTTAAAGTTAATAAAGATAAAGTATTATTAATGGCAAATAAAGATGAAGGTATTCAGATATATAGACATAACAGGGGAGCAGAATATAATGATATCACACTAAAAACAGAAAACTATGGAGATATTAAGGTATCAAGTATAGATAAAAATAGTGTAGTTGAAATTGGTAAGGATACATGGGAAAAGAGGGTATCAGATCTAAGGCTAGAGACTAAGAGAGCAGAGGAGGCTAAGAGAGCAGAGGAGACTAAGAGAGCAGAGGAGGCTAAGTCAGCTAAAAACTCTGATGACAAAAGTAATCAGGCAGACAAAGATGAAGCTACTAAATTAATTGAATCAATGTCAGAGTCTGAATATATGACCAAATTAGATGAGTTATTAGATAAAGTTGATAAAGGAGAGCTGCCTTCAAATTATGGAACTAATGTATGCAAGGACATAGTAAAAAGAAGATTGGAGTATGATAGATTATCATACAAACAAAAATGGAGAGTTAAGACAACATTGTTAGAGTTATTAAAAGCAGATTTAAATAATTCTAACAATAAACAAGATTCAGACTCTAAATTAATAGATAATCAAGTAAAACAGGATAATGAAGAAAATAATACAGATGAAAATATAGCTAAAGCAATAAAAATAATAGATAATTACAATAACAATGAAGAATATAGACAATTATTAAGTAAAGAAGCACCTTTATCATTCAGGGTAGCATTAACGGTTAAAAGTCTTGGTAGATGTTCAGAAAAACAAATGAAACACTTAGATAGAGCTTTAGAATTACTTAATGATGGTAAGTAAGGAGCAAGGAAAAATGGAAATATATGTAGTAGCATGTCATTATACAAAAACAGGAAGTTTAGTAGGACTTAGAATATTTGATATATTTGAACATAAAACAATGGATGTATCTATAACAAGTGTTAAAGATGTATTAAAAAAGGGTTCAACTGTGATACATGACGTACAGATTAGAGGAAATAATATTATAATAGCTAATCAGTCTGAATACACTAAGATAGTGGATGGTAAAATCAAGGGAGACACAAAATCAGTAATATTAAGTGATTCATACTCTGATCATAGATTAGTAGTCTCATCCAATGGAATGATACAAAATATATCAGATGATACATTGATAAAAGCAATTAAAAATAAGAAAATAGCCAATGCAAAAATAGTGAATGATAAAATAGAGCCTATACAAGATGCATTCACAAGCATAGATTTGGTAAAAAAACTCTTGGATAGTGGATTAGTACAAGAGAAAAAAGAGATAGATGCAGAGGTTGCAAGGGTAAGACAACTAGAAGAACAAAAGAAAAAAGAAGAGCTTAAGAATAAAAAAATTACTACATTAGTAAAGAGTAGCAATAAAGAGATAGATAGATCAATACAGAATTCTATAACTTGGAAACCTACAAGAATAAATGGAAGACAAGCGAGTCCTGAGGAACTAAAGAAATATGGTTCTGATGATATGACGGCAGAGCATAAATTAATTAACTTAATAATGAGATTAAAAAAATCAAGACCATTTTTATATTCCATTTTATACTCTATGGAAAGAGTTGTATCAGACGAAATTGAAAGGGCAGCTACAACTATTGACACACTTTATATAAATCCTGAATATCTTAGGGATACAAGTATGGAAGTATTATTATTTGTTATTTCACATGAATTATATCATGTGGTTTTAAGACATAGAGCAAGGGAAGGTAAAAGAAATCATCATTTATGGAATGTAGCATGTGATTTATATATTAATAAACTTCTTACAGAAGATTTTGAAATACCAATTCATGAAAATAAGGCAGTTCCAGTTAAATTGAATGGTAAAGATCAGGGCTTTTATGTAATGAGATATGATAATATATGTTATTCTCCTACAATAGATACTAAATTAGATACACCTGAAAGTATATATAATGAGCTTATGGAAGACTATAGAAAACAGCAGAATTCAGAAAAGAGTTTAAGTGATGACAAAGGAAATGATGGTGAATCAGGTGAATCAAGTGGTAATGCTGATTCTGATAACTCAAGTTCAAGTGAAAGTAAACATGAAGACAAATGTGGTTGTGATAACAATAGTGATAATAAAGGAGCTGGGAAAAATCAGGATGGTGATGAATCAGGTTCTGGAAAATCAGGTGGTAAGAATAAAACAAATAAAAAAGGTAAGTTCACATACAGAGATACAGAAATAGACTTAGATGAATATAATGATGATATGATAGATGATGATAAAACAGCATCAATGTCAGATGAGCAAAAGAAAAATAGAAGTAAGTCAATAGTAAATAGAGCTGTTACAATACAGAGACAGATGGTAGGGTTTAGTGGACCTACTGGAACAGTGTTAGAGAGAATGGTTGAAATGGACTTAGCACCTAAGGTAAACTGGAGAACACTTCTTAAAAGTTATCTTATATCTGCAGCTGAGACATATACAAGTTATTCATCTCCAGATAGAAGGTTTTTATCTCGAAACATGGTTTTACCTGGACCTAAAGAAGATGATTCAGGTGCATTAGAGAATGTAAAGATATGCATAGATACAAGTGGATCAATAACTGATAAGGATTTGGGAATTGCGCTTGGACAGATTAAGCAATTATTAAGGACATACAAAGCTAAGGCAGAGGTATTATACTGGGATACAGATATTAGAAGCACACATGAGTTTGAGAACATTGAGCAATTACTCAAGGTTAAACCAGCAGGAGGTGGAGGTACAGATGCAAATTGTATTTTCAAGCATTTTGAACAAAGAGAATACAAGATAGGTAAAAAGCCAAAACCTTCAGTAATAGTAGTATTTACAGACGGTTATTTTTCTGATATAAATAATAAATATAAGAAGTATAAAAACGTAATATGGATAATACATAATAATCCAAGTTTTACATGTCCAATTGGTAAGGTAGCACAATTTAAATATGAGGACTAATAATGAGACAAATACTAACATATAAATTATTCGATGGAACAAAGCTAAATTTTATTTGTGATGCAAATGATAAGCAGTCTGCACACAGCTTAGCAATGAATTATAGTAAGAGATTATTTAAATCTAAGAAATTTATAATTAAGCCAAAGACAGAGATAATAGACTATGAGAGATGGTCTAAGGATAAGCAAGCTGGGGCTCGATCATATGGAACAAGAAAATTTAGTGTAGCAATTGTTTATAATGGATCATCATTGGTTAAGGATGTTCAAGCGGATGGTATTAAAAGTGCATACAATACTATTAAAAAGCAACATGCAATAGCTGGGGAGCCAATGACATTCATATATGATACAACACAAGATAGTAAATTGTGTAGTGTACTTACAGTAGGTCAAAATACACTGAGAAGTAAAGACAAGCTTGATAAAATTATAGATGACTTTGTAAAAGAAGCAAATAAAATTCCTGGAGTAGGTAATGTAGCTGCAGATGTAGTGTTGTGGAAAGCAATGTGCATAGACATAATGAACGGAGCATATACTAGGATACCGTATAAAACAATAATAGAGACAATATGTGTTATAATATACTTGGTGTGTCCTATTAATTTATCCTTTGAAATAGTTCCTATAGTAGGGCAAGCAGATGATGTAGCATTAGTTATGTTAATAGTAAAATCTATACATGATGATGTGCAAGATTACCAAAAATGGAGAAAAGAAACATCTATAAGTAATATAAAATAACAATTAGTTATCTATTAAATCAATCAAAATATTTGATAATTTAACTAATTTAAGAAATTTTAACAATTAAAACTACTTATAGTTGAATAATAAGTAGTTTTAATTTTTATTTTAAATTAATTTATGGAGGACATAATTAAATGGCAGAGACACTTAATATGATGAGTATTACCATTGAAAGATTTGTTCAAGAAATTAAAATGGACCTTGAAGATGGTAACTATGATCCTATGATAGGTATAGGTTTATCAGGTATAGGTAAGACAATGTCAATTAGTGAAGTAGCAGCTGAACTTGGTATAGGTTTTTGTGAACTTCGTTTAGTTACATTAACAGAAACAGATATGCTTGGTATTCCTTATAAGGATGAACATGGAAGAACAAATTATGCTAGTAATGCATTACTTCCTAGTGTTGAAAGAGATGGTGAATGCGGTATACTTGTACTTGATGAAATAACAAGTGCTAATAGAAGCGTACGTGCTGCAGCATATCAATTATTGGATAGTAAGAGAGCATTAGGTAATTATCAATTACCTCCTAAATGGAAGGTAATTGGGCTTGGAAATGGACCTGATGATGGTGGAGTATTCTCTGGTATGGAGGCAGCATTCTTATCCAGATGTACTTGTTATCGTATTGAGCCAGATTTAAATGTTTGGAAGAAGTGGGCAGTTAAAAATGAGGTTAACCCTTCAGTAATAGCTTTTTTAAGCTTCATGCCAAACTTACTTCATGATTTTGATGCAGATGAAATAGCAAGCGTATTTCCTTGTCCTAGAAGCTGGACGGCATTATCCACAAGATTAAATGCGAGAGAAAAGAGAACTAAAACAGGAATACTCGATATAGATCAGGTGGAAATTTATGCGGCTGGTTCTGTGGGGGTAAAAGTAGCATCTCAATTTAGTGCATTCTACGCTTATAATGGCAAGACAATTAGTGCTGAGGATATACTAGATGGTAAAGCATCAGTTAAAGATGCTGCTAACATAGAGTCTGAGGTTATATTCCTCGTAATTCAGCAGTTAGTAAAAGCAATAGAAAAAATGTTTAAGACAACACCTAAGGTAAATGGACAATGTTCATTAGAAGTATTAACAAAACTTGTTAATGTGTGCAAGTGGTTTGTAGGTATTTCACAGTATAGATTAGAATACGCAGTTCTTGGTATAACAGATTTAGCAGCTGCATCTAAAGATTTTAATAATACAATTATTAATGATTATAGATTTATAGAATTATATCCTGAATTCATAGAATGGTATATTAATCAGGACCTTGAAAAAATTGAGTAATGGAATTAAAAGATGAAATTAAAAGCATAGCAATTAGAGCAAAAATACTAGGAAATAAAGTAGAAATACTAGATGAAAATACTATCTTACTCGAAGATAGGCATAATCTTGGATATGTGGTATACTATTCAAAAAATGGAGAAGTGAAACACAAAGAATTTAGTCAATGTATCATTAAAAGGATACATAACACAAAATACTTATATGTCAGTAATATACGTAATAAGTATACATCAGTTATAGATTATAATACAAATATATTAATAGATGAGACTACTGATTATATAAATCATATTTATGGTGACTTCTTCAAAATAGATGTAACATCTCAATTGATAAAAGTTGTCAATTGTAAAACAAAACAAAAGACATATCCAGAATATATAGATATGCTAGCTTATAAATTTAATACTAAGTGTACTTTTGTTATGATTAAAAGATTAGCTATAGATATTTACAACAATGAGCTAGAATTAATATATAGATACAATATAGGTACTGAAGCTATACACAAACTTGTTACAGTATATGAAGAATACATACAGATAGCTGACAGTTATGGTAGATGTATACTTATAAGTCATAAAGGTAAAGAGATAAGTAGATTAAATACAATAGATGAGATTAAGATAGAAAACAAAGGATTAAATAAAGCAATTAGAATTTATTAATTCAAAGAGATAAGGAGGTTATTATGGCTATATTCGGTACAGTTATTGGTATTGATAATACCAATGGTGATATGATATACAGAGTACTAATGGCACAGACTAATATAGATGGAAGTAATATTAGTGGAGAGTGGCAATTTAGAAAAATGCTAATGAGCAAAGATGATTTAGTAAACAGTTTAAATAGAACTAAATATATCAATGTATGTATTGAAAACAATAGTATTAAAGGACAGGCTGGTTCATTAGATAGATTTAAAATTGACAGTAGTAAATGTAATATGAGACCTGTTGTAATTTTAAGTGAACTAATAACATCTGATGACAGAACAGTAGGATATAAAATAGTAACTTATAATGGTGAGGTAAAAAACATTATATTGAAAGAGCTTATAGCTTATTGTAATAGGGTAACAAAGTCTGGTGGGGTTCCTATTCAGAATGCTATATTTACACCTGAGACAGATGGTGTAAAAGCTCATATCAAATCATATCCACATATAACATTTTTTAAAGAAACATTACAAACAAATAAAAATAAATATGCTGAACAAACAAAGACTAGCACAGCAAAAAATAATAAAGCATTAACAAAACTAGAAGAGGTATTCAGTAAAGAACAAATAGCTGAGCTTAGAGCAGGAAAACAAGACGGAGTAGAGATAAAGATATATGCAAATCCAGCATTAACGCCAAAGCAAATGAGAGTTTTGAGAAAGGGGTTAAAACAAGGAGTAAATGTTAGGCCAATTGCTATCCCAGAGTATAAACCAGAGTGTATGACTTTCTACATAGCAGATTTAGCTAATGGATGTGATATAAGAAGTTACTTAAGTCCTAAATATTCATTATATCAATTAAGTGAGCTAAGTTTAGCAGCTGAGGCAGGATTGGACATAAGTAAAATAGGTAATCCTAAATTAACACCAACTGAAATGCAAGAGATGAGAGAAAGAATGCAAAGTAGTCTATATAAAAACATAGAAGTAGCTAATGATGGTAGTTGGAAATCTTGGAGGTAATTGGTTTGAGAGGTACGATAGTTAAAGTATTCAAGGACACTAAAGATGATAATATAGGATTTGGAGTAGT
>JAGALE010000485.1 GCA_017625335.1 Lachnospiraceae bacterium | reverse complement strand
TGAATGAAAGATATTCATTTAACTTGAGTAACCCTGACTCTAAAATGGCTATGGTTGAAAGTATTATTATAGTTGGAATTATGACCGTAATGGCAATTTATCGTCATAGAGCCAATATAAAAAGACTTATAAATCATGAAGAGAATAAATTGTTTGCAAAAAAGGATAAGGAAGCATAGTTTATACTTATAATATGATAGTATAAATTATAACAAGCTTTAAATTTGGAGGTTTTTTGTATGAATATAGGAATATTGGGCGCTGGAAGCTGGGGTATTGCACTTACAAAGCTTTTAAGCGGAAATGGACATAATCTCACTGTTTGGTCAGTAGACTCTGATGAGATAAAAATGCTTAATGAAAGCAGAGAACATCTTACTAAGCTTCCTGGAGTAAAAATAGATAATTCTGTTTCATTTACAACTAATGTAGAGGAAGCATGTAAGGATAAGGAAATGCTTGTTATGGTGGTTCCATCACCATTTATCAGAAGTACAGCTAAAACAATTGCACCTTATTACACAAATCAAATAATTGTTAATGTTTCAAAGGGTATAGAGGAAAGTACTTTAATGACTTTGACAGAGGTTATTAATGATGAAATTCCAAATGCTACAGTTGCTGTTTTATCTGGTCCTAGTCATGCAGAAGAGGTTGGTAAATGTATGCCTACTACTGTTGTTGCAGGAGCGGCTACAAGAGAAATTGCAGAGCTTGTGCAGGATACATTTATGAGTGATTTCTTCCGAGTATACACAAGTCCTGATGTTATAGGTATCGAGCTTGGTGGTGCCCTTAAAAATGTAATTGCTTTAGCTGCAGGTATTGCAGATGGTTTAGGTTGCGGTGATAATGCAAAAGCCGCTATTATTACAAGAGGCATCGCCGAAATATCAAGACTTGGATGTGCCCTGGGTGGTAATGAGTCAACATTTTCAGGTTTATCAGGTACGGGAGATTTAATTGTTACCTGTGCATCAAAGCATAGCCGTAATAGAAATGCCGGATTTTTAATGGGACAGGGCAAAACCTATAAGGAAGCCTTGGATGAGGTTAAAATGGTAGTTGAAGGCGTTTATTCTGCAAAGGCAGCATTAAAGCTTAGCGAACAAGTTAATGTTGAAATGCCTATCGTAGAAATGGTTAATAAAATCTTATTCGAGGATTTATCGGCAAAGGATGCCATGGTAATGCTTCTTACAAGAATGAAGACTGCTGAAGACAAGGATTTGATTTGGAAATAAATAATTTAAAATAAGTTATACCTTCATATGTTTTATCATATATTTATTGTAAGTGAAATATGACAGTTAATGGTCATAGAATACATAAATGTATAAACATATGGAGGTATTTTTATGGATATTTATAGAGATATAAATGCAAGAACAGCCGGTGAAATTTATATGGGAATTGTAGGACCTGTAAGAACCGGAAAGTCAACATTTATTAAAAGGTTTATGGAGCTTATGGTTATTCCTGGGATGAATGATGAATATGTAAAGCAAAGAACAATTGATGAGCTTCCGCAATCAGCAGGTGGAAAAACTGTTATGACAACTGAACCTAAATTTATACCAAAGGATGCAATAGAAACTAATATATCTGAAAATGTAAAATGTAAGCTTAGATTAATAGATTGCGTTGGCTATATGATAAATGGTGCTGAGGGACATATGGAGGATGGCAGAGAACGACTTGTTAAAACACCTTGGTATGATTATGAAATCCCATTTACAAAGGCAGCTGAAATCGGTACAAAAAAAGTAATATTTGAGCATTCAACCATCGGTATTGTAATTACAACTGATGGAAGTGTTACAGATATAGATAGAAGTGGATACATTGAGGCAGAAAGTAGAGCAATATCAGAATTAAAAGCATTAGGAAAGCCTTTTGTAGTTGTTCTTAATACAAATGCTCCAAATAATCAAGGTGTTCAAAAGTTGGCAAGAGATATGTCAGAACATTATGATATTTCAGTAATACCTGTTGATTGTAACGATCTCACCAAGGATGATGTATATTATATTTTTGAACAGCTTTTACTTGATTTCCCTGTAAATTCAGTTAATTTTAATATACCAAAGTGGGTAGAAGCACTAGATAAGAATAATGAAATAAAGGCTTATTTAATTGATTTAGCAAAGAATATATTTAAAAATATTAATCATATGAGAGACGTATATGAGCTTATGTCTGATGATGATACATATATAGAAGATATATCAGCTAGTAAGGTTAATTTGGCTGAAGGAATTATTAATATAAATATTAAGCTATATGATAAATATTATTATGAAATGCTTTCGGAATTGTTTGGAACAAATATACATAATGAATATGATTTTATAAAAGAAATATATGATTTGGCTGATACAAAGGGTAAATGTAAGAAAGTAAGCTTAGCATTAGAGCATGCTACAAAGTCAGGATATGGTTCAGTTACTCCTGAAAAAACTGAAATAAAGCTTGATCCACCAGAGCTAATTAAATCCGGTAACAAATATGGTGTTAAATTAAAGGCTAGCGCACCATCTATTCATTTGATTAAGGCCAATATAACAACTGAAATTGCGCCAATTGTTGGTAGTGAGGAGCAGGCTAAGGACTTAATAAGCTATATCAAAAAGGATGGTATGGAAAAAGAGGATATATGGGATGTTAGTATCTTTGGTAAAACTATAAGACAGCTTGTGGAAGAAGGCTTAGAGAGTAAAATTAATAAGATAAATCAGGAAAGCCAGCAAAAGCTTCAGGATACTATGGAAAAAATTGTAAATGATTCAAATGGTGGAATGGTTTGCATTATAATTTAACCTGTGTTAAAATATCATTCGATAATTTTTACATAAGGATATAAATATGCAGGATAATAAATTAGAATTTAAAATCAATGAGTTTCAAGGTCCATTGGATTTATTGTTACATTTGATTGAAAAGAATAAATTTAATATATTTGACATACCTATTGTTGAGATTACTGAACAGTATCTTGAATATGTAAATACAATGCAGGAATCTAATCTTGATATTATGAGCGAGTTCCTTGTTATGGCAGCTACTTTAATTAGTATTAAAGCCAAAATGCTACTTCCTAAGGAAGAAGAGGTTGAAGAAGAAGAGGAAGATCCTCGTGCAGAGCTTGTTAGACGTCTTTTAGAGTACAAAATGTACAAATATGCTTCCTATGAGCTTAAGGATATGGAAATGGATGCTGTTAAATCGTATTATAAGGGTGCATCAATACCTGATGAGGTAAAGCAATATAAGGAAGAAATTGATCCTGCAGAGGTTGTGGGTGATACAACTCTTGCCATGCTAAACGAAATATTTAATCAGGTAATGAAGAGAACTGTTGACAGAGTGGATCCTATTCGTAGTAAATTTGGTACTATCGAGAAGGAAGAGGTTAGAATAGAAGATAAGATGGATGAAATTAGAACCTCGGTTAAGGGACTTAAGGGTATTAATTTTAGAACTCTTCTTGAAATGCAGGCCACTAAAATTAATGTTATTGTAACATTTCTTGCAATTTTAGAGCTGATGAAGGTTGGCCATATAGTAATTAGACAGGATGAATTATTCGGTGATATAATAATTGATTCATTAGAAACAGACTAGTGGGTTTATATATGTCGTGATAAACCAATGAAGGAGTATAAATATTTGTTATGGAAGAAAGTATTGTAAAAAATCAGGCGGCCATAGAGGCTATATTATTTTCCATGGGTGAGGCTGTGTCATCCAAGGACATAGCTAAGGTTTTAGAGCTTGATGAAAAGGACGTTATTAAATTAATTAATGATATGATTGATAGATATGAAGCGGATGATAGAGGAATCAAGATTGTAAAGCTTGAGGATAGTTATCAGCTATGTACTAAGAATGATTATTATGATGTATTAAGTAAGCTTGTTAATATGCCTAAAAAGCATAACTTGACAGATTCTTTGATGGAAACACTATCTATTATAGCTTATAAGCAGCCTGTAACAAGACAGGAGATTGAAGCTATAAGAGGAGTATCCTGTGTTCATGCTATTAATAAGCTTGTTGAGTATAAGCTTGTTGCAGAGGTTGGAAGACTGGATGCCATAGGTCGTCCTATTCTTTTTGGAACAACAGAGGATTTCTTAAGAAGCTTTGGTGTTACGTCCATGGATGAGCTTCCGGTTATAACACCTGATAAGATAGAAGATTTCAAACAAGAGGCAATGGAAGAGGCCCAATTAAAAATAGAGGTGTAAACACCTCTATTTTTTATGCTAATATATAGCTTGGTGGTTTGTATAATAATTCGAGACTATGAAATAAAGTCTGTAAATTCATTTTACAACTAGATATTCTATGATAATTATTAAGGGTGGAGGCAGTTAGATATGCATCCACCCTTGAATACATTAGTAACATGGATTTTTACCCATGTCAATAGCACCTACC
>JAGALE010000484.1 GCA_017625335.1 Lachnospiraceae bacterium | reverse complement strand
GGCTATAGCAGTGCTGGCGGCAACTTATATAATGTCCACTGTGGGAGCAATATTAATATTTAGAAAGAAAAAAATATAATAAGTATTATAAAGTAAATTAAGAAAAAGTGTGATAGATTAATATCTAAAATCTATCACACTTTTTGTTTGGAAGGTTGAGCTTATATATATTGGAACTTGATCACCGGGAGCAAATATGTACTGATAATCAAAAGTATTCCTACGTGAATTAAGGATAACAGTAGAAACTTCTTGTGTCTGGGCAGTGAAGGGATTTTTCCAAGATATAATAAGCTGTAAATGGTATGTGTTGATTAGAGTAGAGCTTTCGATTGTACCTTTGATTCGTGTGCCTCTTTTAAGAAGGTAAACATATAATATACAAGTGAAAAAAGTGCTGGTTATAAAGTAAAGCATTAGAATAAATATGATTAAACCATAAAAAGGCATATCTTTTATAAAGGCCTCGAAAGCATCAGATAGGGGCACATTTTTTGAAAAATGGATATGGAAAGGCCATAGAGCTATCATAAAAAATGGGAAAAATAACAAGCTAAAAACAAGAGTAAATTCAGGGAGATTTACAGAGTTGTTAATATAAGTATTTAATTTTTTAAATGGTTTGATTAATAACGGAATGAGTAATAAAATTCCTATATTTTGCAAAAAGCTAATCATTTTATTTGTCCTCCCTTTATAATTAATAAGTATACCATAATACGCATAGCGTTTACAGATATGAAAATAAAAAGATAAAATAAGACATTTATGCAAGTCTTGAATTATTAGTAAAGCTATTGTATAATGGCTACAACCGTGTTGCTATATAGTTAATCTATAAGGGGCAACAAAAATTATAGAACAATGGAGGAATACAAAATGTTAGTTTCAGCAAAAGAGATGTTAACTAAGGCTAAGGCTGGAAAGTATGCAGTAGGTCAGTTCAACATCAACAATCTTGAGTGGACAAAGTCAATTCTTTTAACAGCACAGGAGCTCAACTCACCTGTTATCTTAGGTGTTTCTGAGGGCGCTGGTAAGTATATGTGTGGTTATAAGACTATCGTAGGTATGGTTAACGGTATGCTTGAGGAGCTTAATATTACTGTTCCTGTAGCGCTTCACCTTGATCACGGTAGCTATGATGGAGCTTTAGCTTGTATCGAGGCTGGTTTCTCATCAGTTATGTTCGATGGTTCACACTACCCAATCGACGAGAATGTAGCTAAGACTACAGAGCTTGTTAAGATTTGTAACGAGAAGGGTATCTCAATCGAGGCTGAGGTTGGCTCAATCGGTGGAGAGGAAGACGGAGTTGTAGGTGCTGGTGAGTGTGCAGATCCAGACGAGTGTAAGATGATCGCTGACCTTGGCGTAACAATGCTTGCAGCTGGTATCGGTAACATCCACGGTAAGTATCCAGAGAACTGGGCAGGTCTTAGTTTTGAGACTCTTGATGCAGTTCAGCAGAAGACTGGTGATATGCCACTTGTACTTCACGGTGGAACAGGTATCCCAGCTGATATGATTCAGAAGGCAATTTCACTTGGTGTATCAAAGATTAACGTTAACACTGAGTGTCAGCTTGCATTCCAGGAAGCTACTAGAAAGTACATCGAGGCTGGTAAGGATCTTGAGGGTAAGGGCTTTGACCCACGTAAGCTTCTTGCTCCAGGTGCAGAGGCTATTAAGGCAACTGTTAAGGAGAAGATGGAGCTCTTCGGTTCAGTTGGTAAGGCTTAATATTTAGGTATTATAGATATTTTATGGAAGAGGCTGTTTTCGGGCAGCCTCTTTTGTGTTATTATGGGGAAAGTAAAAATGGAGAGAAATTTGGAGAAAGATAATATATGGAACAGAAGATAAGTAAAAAATGCATTGTATGGGGATATCCGGCGTGGACTATACCTGATATTGGAAGGATAACAAAGCTTATTGGTATAGCACTTATAGTAATACCGGGAGTGGCTATGTTTGTGGGACCATTGCTAAATAATATAGGATTAGTTGATGGCGTAGTGACCTTTGCAGTTGTAGCTCATGTGATTCTTATTCTTGTAGGTCTGGCCTGCGTTCTTACCTCTCGGATAGACACTATAAAGCAGCACCGAGGCACGATATTTGTGCTTTTAAACGGCAGATTTTATACAGCGAATATCTTTGCTAATGGCTTTTTGGCAAGGATAAATTATTATGATGACGCTTCATACGTTGATATGGCTTTAATAGCAGGTAGTGCAGTTGCTACAGTAACTCCATTTTCTGTATTTATGTTACCAGTTAATTTGCTTAATGCTTTCAGAACTCTGATAAGCAAGGAGACTGATGAGGAGAGCACCAGATATGTTCTAAGAGAATGCATACAGAATAATAAGTTGGAAAAGTATATTGTAGCTGGAAAGCTTAATGATTTTTTAGAACCTATACACATAATCGAGGGAGTGGAAGCTTGTAAAAAAGGATTGAAAATTCATTATAAAACGCATAACAACAAAAAATATATCAGTAAGAAGCTTATTGTAGAGGAGAGCATAACAAACTATGAAGGATTAAAAAGACTTGTATATAGTTTGGCGGATAAATTTAAACTGAGATGCCCGGCTTGTGGTAGAGAAATGGGCTATGGTGTATGTGAGTTTTGTGGTCATAAAGTGCGTAAAAAGATAGATGTGGCACATATTTTGCATAGAATTTTTGTTGGTGGCGAATGACAGAAAAATGAATTTTATCAGCTACAGGTAAGGTTCATTTTGATTTTACCAAAAAAATATCCAGGTACATCGTATATATATCATGAGATAAAAACACTATCTGGAGGATTAAATATATGAAGGATAAAAAGAAACTTATACCCAGAATAATAATGGTAATAATGCTACTTGTGCTTGGTGCTGGAATAGCAATAACAATTGTTGATATATGTAAAGAAAAAACTGGCGAAAAGAAGAAGGTAAATGACGATGGACAAGTTGTTGCCATAGACGATATACCAGGGAAAATGGACCAGCACACTGTGCTTCTTAGTGCCAGTCAAAGTAATAATGGATTGGTTAGTAGAGATGAGGATTATTATCAGTCTAATCAATGGAAGGTATATTATGACGGAACAGTGGAGTATTATGAGACCTATAATCTAAGTGGTAGAACTTCTACAGTTACCTGGGAGCTTTCAGATGAGCAGTTTAATAAACTAATAGAGCTACTACAGGGAAGCTTTTTCAATTATACTGAGGATTATGAATCCGCCTGTGATGGTGATACCTGGCATTATACCTATTACAACCTAGAGGGAGAGAAACTACATTCCTACAATGGCTATAATTATTCAGTTCCAGTGCTGCTTGATATATCAGAGATACTTGATTCGGATAAGAGAGATGAGGCTGTAATTGAGCCTGTGGAAATGAGTGATAGTCACTGTGTCTTAATGGATGTGGTATGGGATAGACGTGTGGAGGATGTGAATGCTGATGAGCTAGTGTCTACTCATTGGGTGGTTTACTATGATGGTTGGATTGAAGCTACGGAGACCTATCAAATCGGCGGAACTCAGTCAACAATTACTTGGAGATTAGATGATTATGCCTATGGTAGAATGGTTAGAGAGTTAAAGTACAATTCAGATAAAAAGTATGACGAGGCAGTAGCTGAGGATATGGATTACTGGACTATGATACACTATGATGAGTCCGGAAATGAAAACTATAACGCAAAGGCTACAAGTACAAAGAATAACATATTTGGCGAAATTTGGGAGGGACTACAGGTACCGGAGGAGGGCTTTACTTATGTGGAAACTCCGGATTCTAAGGCTAGTTATACGACAGTATATAATGTGGATTATTATTCTATACAGATAGAATCTATAAATCCGGGACACTCGGATGGTATGGTGTTATTTTCTTCTTATTTTTACTGGCAGGATGCAGAGGATTTCAAAACAACTATACATATGGAATATTATCTGGAAGAAGGAAGCTTGGTGGGAAGCTATGCCATAGACCAGATGTCTAAAACTACTCTAAATGGAGAGGACGTATATTATCATGTCAGCAGATCTGATAATTGGCATGATACATTGTGGTTACATTACCACATTGATAACAACAGACATATGGTAATTTTATTAGAAACCACAGGCTGGCACGATGAGGAGTATAATTGGGTAGATGAGACAGATGCTGATATAGAGAAGTTGGTTCAAGATGAAATATTTGAAAAGGCTGTTAATTTTAAAGTTGCGAAATGATAGCGATAAAGGGAGCTAGTAATAATCATATTATAGATGATGGGCGCATTTTGCATTGAAGGGGAATGGTGAATATGAGTAAAAATATAAAAGGTAAATTGGGGAAACTGTCTTTGGTATGTCAGCTTACAATCCTAATCCTGTTAACCACAGGCTGCAGCAAAGTGACTGAAGACGAAAAGTCCAAGCTGGATGAAACTAAGGATAAGGCGGTCATATATTACAATGGAAAGTATGATTTAGACGAAACAGTTGGGGACTACGATTATGACTATAATGATGGTATGTTTGGTCCAACATACGATACGGAAACCATGTATTTTGAGATGTCTGATGGATATGTGGTGGTGTACGATGTGTCTAAAGACAGAATGCTTGATAATAGACAGTCTGATGAGATTGCAAGGGATATGGAAGAGGAGCTTTGGACTGATATATTTTCCCAAGTTGAGAATATAACCGGACAAAAGATGCACTGCGAGAAAATTGAGAGCATAAAGTATAATAGCTACGGTGCAGGTGGTGACAGAAGAGATAATTTCTTTACAGAGTATTACGAGGGAGATATTAAGACATATCTTGCTAAGGAGGATGTAGAACTTTATGCAAATATGTCTGATATGATTATAGTATGTGATGACGATAGCTGGAATCAGGCGGTGGAATGCATAGAGAGTGAGATAAAGAGCTACTTTGCCCGATATGATGTCTATTGGGATATAGAGATATTCACATCAGATTTGTATGAAAAGTACAAGGGGAATTACAAGGATTATCGTGGCTCCTTGTACGGTTATGATGGATATGTTGCCAGAGTAAGAATGGAGAATAAATCCGGTACAAGTGAGCTAGTTATAGATAAACCTACATATATTCAGGTTTGTTCTGGAGTATATATGACCAGTGATGAATTCGACTTTGCATTCTGTGAAGGAGATGTTATACTTGAAGAGGCTATGATAGGAGATGAATTAGCTAAGCAGTGCGATAAGGTTCAGGTGACTGTGGAAGGCTCAGTATATAAGGTCGCATTTTCAGAAAGAGTATATGATTATTTAAAGAAAAAAGATAAGGGCTACCTGAAGGTGTACTGCAAGATTGTACCAGAGGAATTATCGGTTCAGACCACTATGGAATTTTGTGAGCTTAGTAACGGGGTAACTGATGATGTAGTTATGAAAGATTTTCACAGCGAAGACTGGGTGGATAATCTGGAGATAGCTCATTATATGACTGTATGTGACGATGATTTGTATTTCTTCGGAGAGTATGAGCCGGTGGAGTAGGGAAAAATAGTATGTCAAAGAAAAAACTGATAACAATAATTTTTATAATATTAGCGATTTTTGCTGTGGTAATTGGAATAAAATTAAATATAGACACACAAGATAAAGTGTTAGAAAAGGGGAATTCCGATAAAGAGATATTCTGCGCAAAGGAATATCCGGGAATGTGGGATTCTAATTCGGAATATTATAGAGCTACAGTTTGGAAGGTATACGATAATGGAAAGGTTATCCAATATGATGAAGGCTCAGGTGGTATAACTAGTGAAACAAAGACGTGGGAGCTTAGCGATGAGGATTATTCCAGACTTAGAAATATACTTTCTAGAGATTTTAAAGAGTGTGATTCCTTTCCAGGTGAAGCATTCGATGGAGTGAGATGGAAAATGATTTATAGTGGGGAGGTATATGGAGAGGATAATCATTCTTACAATGATTACATTTACGATATGAAAGCTTTAGAAGAAATAGAGACAATATTAAAGCGTAATAAATAAAAAAATGCTATTGCAAATTTGGTGCAATAGCATTTTTTATTATTATAAATTATTGACACTATCAGTTGATAGTGTATAATAAGGCTACCAACTGATAACGGAGGTGGTTTATATATTGTTCAGTGTAATATCTGAGAGGAAGGCTGTTGTGGATTTTTTGAGGATGCTGAAAAACATTTTAGAAAGTAAAGAATTTGATTCCGACAGTGATTTGATTATTATTACGTCGAAGAAAAATGGATTGGAAAAATTCTCAACGCCATATACGCTTGTGAAATTAGGGTATACTGCAGATGATGTTGTAGATACATTAAGGTTGTTAAAAATTGATAATTACTCAGAAACATTGATAGATAAGGATAATGATGAACCACCCTTACTTATGGTATTTGGAAAGGATATATGTGGTGAGCTAATTTATATTAAGTTGAAGATTAGAGGAGAGAGGAAAGTAATATGCGTGTCCTTCCATTATGCTGAGAGAGATATGAACTTTCCATATAGAAAATAGTAGGAGATGAAAGATATGAAAGTTAGCAAGAATATATATAAAGAGTGTCCTCTGTGTGGGGAAACACATGAGCTAGAGTTAAGAACAAGAATTTCTCACGCAAAAATAAAGGATGATGATGTGGAGTATGAAGAGTATTATTATGTGTGTCCTAAATCACCAGAGGGTGAGAATGAATTCGTAGACGGTAAGACTCATAATATGAACATGTTGAATGCTAGAAATATGTATAGAGTCAAAATGGGACTTATGACCTCAGAGGAAATAGTTAAGCTGAGAGAGAATTATAAGATGTCTCAGGTGGATTTAGCCAAGACCTTAGGCTGGGGAGAGGCTACAATATCACGATATGAGAGTAATTTAATTCAATATGAGGCCTATGATAGTGTGCTTCGTATGATTAGATTAAATTCATATCTGACTTATGGCTTTTTAAAAAAGAATAAAGAAAAGTTTTCTGAAGAAAAATATGCGGATATTAGTAGTACTATAGCCCGTGAAGTTAAGACTAGTGGAAGAGAATATTTGCGACGTCAAGTGTTAGAAAGTGAGTATATAGATTTTGAAGAAGAAAGTGAATGGAATGGTTATAGTGTGCTAAATATAGATAAGATAGAGTGCATTATATCCTACTTTGCATCGAAACTTAAAATTCTGCACAAGATTAAGCTTATGAAACTTCTTTGGTATACGGATATGCTAAATTATAAGCAGTGTGGCAAATCTATGACTGGCTTGGTTTACCGTCATCATTCTATGGGCGCGTTGCCTATAGGGCACGATGAAATAGTGGAATTAGATAATGTTTTGGTTGATAAAATAGAAGAATATGAATTGACTAAGTACGATTTCTACCCAAATAATAAGTTGGATATGACTATTCTAGACTTGAATGATATTGGTATACTTGATAAAGTCATCTCTAAATTTGAGAGCTTTTCCACTCGTGATATAGTCGAATATATGCATAAGGAAAAGGCATATATAGAGACTGGAAATATGGAATTAATTTCGTATTCGTACGGAGAAAATGTAGATATATAGAATAATATATTTAATCCCCTAAGGACAGTTTTTTAACTGTCCTTTTTTATTGCGTTTAATATTTATGATAAAATCAAAATCATAACCATAAAACCATCCAACTCCATCGTATATATTTCAGGAGATAAAATGATATCTGGAGGGATAATATATGAGGAATAAAAGGAAGCTTATAACAAGAATAATACTGATAATAATGCTATCTGTACTAGTGGCTGGAATAACCATTTCTATAGTGCGTGTATGTAAAGGTAATAATAACAAAAATATAAATGAAATTGAAGACGGACAGCCTGCTTCCGATGAAATATATGAGGAGTTAAAATCTCGCACTGTGCTTTTTAGTGCCAGTCAAAATAATAACAGCTTGGTGGGAAATCATGAGGACCTTTATCAATCCTACAATTGGACTGTGTATTACGATGGTTCTGTGGAGTACTATGAAAACTACAATCTAAGTGGCAGAACAAGCACTGTGACCTGGGAGCTTACTGATAATCAGTATGAGAGATTGATGGAACTGTTACAGGGAAAGCTTTTAAGCTATGATGATAACTATGATTCGGCATGTCAGGGGGATGTTTGGCATTATACATATTATGGATTTGATGGAACTAAGATACATTCCTTTAATGGATACAATCATTCTGCATCTGTGCTTCTTGAAATATCTGAGATACTTGATTCGGATGTGAGAGAACAGGTTGAGCTTAGTGTTGTGGAGAAGAGTGATAAACATATGGTTATGTTTGATGCCACATACGAAAATTATGCGGAAGATATGGAAGAGGACAGGGTTGTTTTTACTCATTGGACTGTGTACTATGACGGCGTTATTGAAATGCAGGAAACATATCAATGTAGCGGTAAACAAGCTGTTATGACTTGGGAATTGGATGATTATACATATGGAAGATTGGTTAGGGATATAAAATATTATTCCAATGATAACCTTGATGAAGCCCCTGTTGATGGTGAGGATTACTGGACTATGACCTACTATGATGAGGCAGGGGATGAAATTTATACAGCAAAGGCTGTAGATGCTAGAGATAATGTCTTTGGAAATATTTATAGCGATATAAAGGAACCTGGTAAGGATTTTGTATATGTGGAGGACCCTAATGATAACTGTTCTACAAGCTATACTAAGGGAGATTATTATATAACTATAGATTCTATTAATCCGGGACTTTCAAATCAGGGAGATGATTTGTTCATATCTCATATCCAATGTAAGGACAAAGAGAAAACAACATTAAGTCTAAAATATCGTTTTACTAAAACTGATTTTTGTAATATGTATGGCGTAACAGAGGGTTATACATTAATCACGATAGGAGATAAGAATTTCTATTATAAGGTATCTAAGAGCGATGAGTGGTGGGATGAAGCGTGGCTTTACTATATTAATCCTGATGGTGGTTGTATGATAATTGGTTTAGAGAAAAAAGGTGGATATGATGCCCAGGGAAATTGGGTAGATGAAACCGATGCAGATTTAGAAGAGCTGCTTTATGATGAGGTTATGGAGCAAGCTATTAGGTTTGAGATTACTAAGAATTAATACTGAAATAAAAGAAATAATATGACAGGGGATAGGAATTATGAATAGAAGAAAAATGAAATTTATATTTACTTTGCTTGTAATGGTTTTGACAGTGGGGGTAAGCTACAGGTTGGCTGCAAAAGCTGCTAATTGTAAAAATATGAATGCTGTTGTAAGTGTAACCATGAAGGATTCTGACAGTGATGAAATGAAGGTAACAGGTACATCTAAGGAATGCACCTGTTGGGTGGGGGATTATACGATAGAACTAAAAACCATTTTGCCAGGTCATCCTTCAGGGGATTCTATACATACTAGTGCTGTTATGTTTAGGGAAGACGGCTTTTGGTTATGGTATGATATGAGCTATTATTTTTACACAGAGAGTATATATGAAGAACACCCTGATATAGAATGCTATAATAGGATTGTAATTGATGGCAAAGAATTTTATTATAGTATAGAGGATTCAGGAATAAGAGATTTGCAGCCAGTATTAGGTGAGAGACTTAACCTGTATTATGTGAATGATGAAAATAGTTATCTTGTTATAACCTTCGATGAGTATGGTATTTATTTTAATGATGAAGAAGTTAATCTAAATGGAATTAGATTAGTTCGGTATCTGGATATGGAAGCGTTAAGTGAAAGTATTGATTTTACTATAACAAAGAAATAAGAGTAAAAAAAGGATAGTAAAAAAATAATTTTCAGGTAAGTACAAAAAGGACGGTTTGAAAACTGTCCTTTTTTAATACCTCCATTTGTATTATCCTGTGGAAAAACCACAAAATATCCCTTTGGTTGCTTGTATTCTGTCTTATTTTGTATTAAAATCATATTAATTATGCGATAGTGGGTAAGTAGGCGAATTTTTAATGCAAATTTGATTTATTGCAACAATGTATTTGCCGGCACACATAATGATAACCGTAACACTTCGCGATTAAGAAAACATGACGAGGATACCATGGCGCTAAAGCACGTAATGATTAATGACATAATTTCAGATCACGCAGCAAGAATGCAGAACCTTAAGAAGTATTACCCATTCTTTGTGTTAAACGAAACCACCTTTTCCCAGTACAAGGAGGGAAAATATGGTTTTCTTGATATGGGTTATATTACTATGGCATCCTTGCGTTTTTTGATTAACGAGAATAATTTCCACGAGAAGGATATTACCTACGAGGAATATGAAAGCTTTATGTCAGAGCTTCTTAGACGTGACTTTGGATTAGATGAGCCACAGGAAGAAGAAAGACAGCTTGTCTTGCATATATTTGATAAGCTTAAGAATGATGGTAGAGCATTTGAGTTTAAGTTCTACAATCCTGATACTAAGTCCAGTCAGATTGCCAGAGTTAAGCTTATTGATTCCCGTATAGAGAATGGTCAGGTGCTTTATACCATTACCGCAGAGGGTATAGAGTTTTACTTAGATACCAAGGAGGTTAAGGACGAGAGCAAGATTAATGTGTCCCAGCTTCTTCTTGAGAAGATGATAACCTCTAACAACTTTAAGGGCGGTATCGATGTTGTTAAGAGAATTAACGCTCAGGTTATTTCCCTTAAAGCTGAAAAGGAAAATGTACTTAAGCTTTTAGGTATGGATATATTTGAGGGTAACAAAGCCTACACAGAGTATATGGATACTATAGCAAAGTGGTTTTCGGAGGAGCAAAAATTATTCGCCAAGAATAAGGCTCTTGTAGATAAGGCCATTAAGAAGGCGGAATTTGAGAATACCCAGCAAGCTAGTGGAAGCTATGATGAGAAGGATAGCCATGGTGGCGCTAAGCTTCTTCGTTCTAAGGCTTTGGAGGAAATTAGTAGCTTGGAGAATGAGCTTAAGAAAACCATATATAATCACAGTCAGCTTATTGCTGAAACTGTGGAGCTTTCACAGATGGCAGATAAGATTATCGGTCAGGCAAAGCTTAGAAAGCTAAGACCTGTATTTGACTTTAGACAGAGTCTTATAAATATTATGAAGCAGGACAATCCTGCTCTTATGGCACATGTGGTTATGCCCCTTTTTGCGCCGCGTATAGAGAAAACATTTTCTATTAAGTCAATTGATAATATGCTTACTCTTAAGTCTGAGGATAAGGCTACAGGTGAGAAGGTGGAGAAGGCTAGCTTAGACCTTGACTTTAAGTATGAGGATGAGATATTAGACGAGAAGATTAGTCACAATTTTGCTATGCTTTTTGTGCAGCTTCTTGATCAGCTTAAGAAGTGGAACAAGCTTAGTCTTAAGGAGTTTAATGGAATATTAGAGATTAAGTTTACTAAGGATATATACGAGAACAGAGATTATTATGCTTTTCTGGTTCACTTGGCAGGGAAGCGGGAATATAGCATGAAGCAGATGCTTGCTAAGCAGGACACCATGCTTGAGGAGATGGTTATCTCTCATATGACAGAGGATGAAAAGAGTGAATTTGAGAATATGGAGTTTGATCTTAGCTTTGGAACAGAGGAGATAGAGTTGGGAGCTCTCGGTGATAATAAGGAAGCATCACCGGATAAATTTGTAGTTACAGATATGTATTTTGAAAGGAGGCAGGGATAAAGGTGGAAGAGAGAAGTTTAGATAAAGCACTTGATATATATTCAGCACTTATAACCGGACAGGAAGTATCCCGCTCTAATCAGGATACTAGAGATATGTACGAGGAGTACTATTCTAATTCTGCAGTTTATGATATTACCAACCGTTTAGTGAAGAAGCTAAACCTTAACATTTACGAGTATAATGAGTCTATTTATGTTACTGCAGGAGAGGGAAACAGAGTATTTGGATATACCAATGAGGATATGAAGAGACAGCTAGGGCTCCGTCTTAATAAGGAGCTTTATATGGTATATTTTATTATGTATAATGCCCTGCTTAGCTTCTATCAGGACTCAGCCTCATATCAGGTAAAGGAGTATGTAAAGCAGGAGGAGATTATGGAACAGGTAAGCTCCTACCTTATGGCTATTACTAAGGATTTGTCGGTTTATTCAATGGAAGACTTGGAGGCAGAGAGCTTTAAGACTATAGCTCTTCTCTGGGATGAGCTTCCGGCAGTTACCTCAGATGATAAGGATAAGAACAGAGCATCACGAGCATCTCGTACAGGCTATGTTAAGCTTACCTTCAACTTCCTTATAGCACAGAAGCTTTTTGTGGAGGTGGAGGATAGATACTATCCTACAGATAGATTTAAGGCTTTGGTTGAGAACTACTTCGAGGAGTACAAGGGTAGAATTTATAAGGCCTTAGGAGGTGAAGTGGATGCCTAGTATTAACAGAATCAGAGTTAACAATGTAAAGTACAATTTCGGCACCCAGTTCTATGATGATTTTACCATGAGACTTTATGGTAAGAACACCCTCTATGACCTGGCAAATGGTGGTGGTAAAAGTGTGCTTATGCTGCTTTTGCTTCAGAATATGATACCTAATTGTACCTTAGATGAAAAACAGCCTATAGAGAAGCTTTTTAGAACAGGAAATGGTAATACAACCATTCACTCATTGGTGGAGTGGAAGCTGGATGATACTGATGATGGCTACAGATATATGACAACAGGCTTTTGCGCCAGAAAGGCCAAGGAAAGTGAAAATGAGTCTGAAAGCAGAGCCAATAAGGATGTAGCATCAATAGAGTATTTTAATTATTGTATCTTCTATAAGGAGTATAATAAGCATGATATAGTTAATCTTCCTTTGGCTAAGGACGGAGAAAGAGTTACATTTAGCGGACTTAAGAATTTCCTTAAGGAGCTAGAGCATAGAGACATGAGCCTTAAGGTTCGCATCTTTGAGAGAAAGGGTGAGTATCAGCGCTTTATAAGTGAGTATGGTATTCACGAAAGTCAGTGGGAGATAATAAGAGGAATTAACAAGACTGAGGGTCATGTTAGAACCTATTTCGAGAATAATTATAAGACCACCCGTAAGGTGGTAGAGGACCTTCTTATAGAGGAAATTATAGAGAAGGCATTTATGGTTAAGACAAGCCGTGATGAGGCAGGCAATGAAACTGACTCCATGGCTAAGATGCTTATGGATATTAAGGAGCAGCTTACAGTTTTAGCTAAGAAGAAAAAGGATATAAAGGTTTATGACAGACAGGCAGAGCTTATAGGAGTTTTAGCTGACAAGGTGGAGTCCTTTATGGGACTTTATAAGGAACAGACCAACCTTAGTAAGCTTTTAGCTGATATATGTGTAACCGGTGAGGAATTCGCAAGAAATGATGAACTTAAGCTAAAAGCCCTTGAGGCTAAAAAGGACGAAGCCAGAGAGCTTAAGAATAAGCAGAGAGAGCGTATAGAGTGTCTCAAGGTTTCTAAGGATAAGAGGTTATTAGAGGAGCTTAACAATGAGGAGAAGCTTCTTGTAAGCCAGGTAGAGGAGCTTCAAGGCAGGGTTAAGGCTCTTAAGGAAGACCTTAATCTTAAGGAAAGCATTAATGAATATATGGAGTATTTGGATGATAGAGCTAAGTACTACCAGCACGACGCAGTTATAAAAAATATGATGGCTGAGTCTTCTTTTGATGAGGAAAAGCTGTACACCTATGCATATAACATTAAGATGCGTACTGATAAGCTTCTTATGGAATTAAGAGGACAGATTGAAGCTCTTACAGAGGAGCTTAACAAGCTTAGAGAAAAGGATGATATGAATGTAAAGCTTCTATCAGAAGCCAAGGTAGAGCTTGCTATTGCTAAAAATACAAAGGTGGCAGCAGACGAAGAGGTGGTTAAGCTTAGTCAGGAGCTATCAGATATTAGAATGTCCATGAACAGTATTAAGTTCACTGATGTGGGACAGCAATTATCTGAAGCGAAAGAGTATGCTTTGGACTTAGAAAAAGAAATTCAGGATACTAAGTCTTTGATGGATGAAAATTCTAATAAGCTTCAGATTGCAACGCTTGAGCTTACTGAATTAAATAGTCGATTAGTGGAGAATGATAAGCTTATAGCGGAGCTTATATCCCATCAGTCAGAGTATGAAGAGGCTTCTGAAAAGCTTAATAATATTAAGACAATCTATGGCGGAGCCAGGGAGGATGAGCTGCTTAAGATAATATCTGATAGAATTACTCAGGCTGTTCTTGACATTGCTGCAGTCAAGAAGAATATTGATAAGTCCATGAAGAGAGTTTCAAGACTTAAGGAAGGTAGAATAATAGATATTTCCAAGTCAGCTAAGAAGGCTATAGATTATATTGAAACCAGACATGGAATTACAGCTATGTTCGGTATGGATTATCTGTCAGCACTTCCTTTTGATAAGCAAAGAGAGCTGCTTAATGCTAACCCTGAGCTTCCATATGGAGTGTTGGTTAAGGATTATGAAGCAGTTGCCGGAGACCCTAATATCTATAAGCTTGATACAGAAGAGGAAACTGTAAATATATATGATATGGATGCTATAGATTCTAAGGCATTACATTTTGGAGAGAATGCATTTTCCATACATGCAGATGTGAATCTTCTTACAGAGGATAGCACTAAGGAAAAGCTTATAGAGGCTGAGAGAGGCTTGGTTAAGGATTACGAGCTTCAGTTAGATATAAAGGATGAGATGCTTGCTGCCTATAAGCAGGATCAGGAGTTTGTTCTTAGGATGTCTGAAAGTCAGCTGCTTAAGTCCAGGGAGAGACTTCAGCAGGCAGAGAGCTTAAGTGAGAATCTTAATGAGCAGATAGATGCTATTCAGAATAATATTAAGTCTTACAAGATGAATATGGATAAGGCGAAGGCAAAGCTTAGTGATAAAAAGGAAGAGCTAGAGCGTTGCAATCAGGATATAACCAAGCTTTTTGCGGTGGAGAAGCTTAGTGATATTATCACCACCAAGGAGCAGCTTGCAGACAATGCGAGAGAGGATATAGACAGATTAGAGCAAAAGCTTAATACCCTGGTTAATACTGCCGATGATGAAAATATATCCTTGGTTGAGACTGAGGCTAGACTTAAATCCCTTAATGCACGTTATGATGAGCTTCAGGCTCAGTGGGATGCTAATTATAAGGCTTACTACAATATAGATAAAGAATATGACATTTTAACCATAGGAGATGATGAGCTTAAGGCAAGATTTACAGCTATGGTTAGTATGGGAAGTAATGATGCTAAGGCTATAGAGGATAAGAAGCTTCTTATGGATACTATAAAGGTTTCCATGGATAGAGCTTTAAAGAGTATAGAAAAGCGTGGGGTAAGTGTTGAGTTACTTAAGGATTACGAGAAGAATAATCAGCTCTTTGTATCAGATGATAAGGTGATTGAAAGCTGTAAGCATTCTATACAGGATGTGGAAGCTCAAATTGCAGATGCTAAGAGCAGGCAGGATAAAAAGCACGCTGAAATTAACAGATTAGAGGGAAGTATAGAATACGCTATCAAGAATATAGAGAGTGCCTTTGGACAGTATGTGGAGGAGGAAGCATCTCTTGCAGAGATAACAGCCACATTGGAGAATGGGGAGGAGCTCCTTAAGCGACTTTCCAAGGAGGCAAAGGACTACGAGGAGGAATATCGCAGCTATCTTAAGACTCAGGGGTATATGGTTGATCTATATAAGGATGTTAAGAGAATAGTTACAACCAATGATATAAGCTTAGAGGGAGCCACTCCAATTCCTGAGGACAAGGATAAGCTTAGGGAGATATTCGAGGATAGTTTAATAAAGTTTGATAGAAGTAATAAGGCCTTAGATAAGGCTAAGAATGAGCTTGTTCGCTTTAAGGGTAATACTTCTGCATCCTTAGAGCAGATGAGTGCCTTTGAGCTTAGCCATACTATTAGAGAGGATGTTATTATTCCGTCTGATTATGAATCAGCTGAAGAGCTTATGGATAACCTGAAGTCTATCTCAGAATACATCCTTTTAGAGAGAGACAGAATCGAGAAGAGCTTAGTTGATATGGAAACTATAAAGGCTAACTTTGAGGAGCAGTGCTTACAGAGATGTCTTGATGTTAAGACTGAGCTTGATAAGCTTCCAAAGCTTTCGAGAATCGTTGCTGATGGTGAGGCTATTCAGATGGTGGGACTTAATATTCCGTATTTTAAAGAGGAATTCTTAAAGCAGAGAATGTCTCAGTATATCGATAATATTGTGGCTCAGGCTGATGATTATACCAATGAGAAGGAACAGGTTAAATATATCAGAAACAGCCTAGCACTTAAGAAGCTCTTTGGAGTAATTGTAACTGACATGAATGGTATTAAGCTTAGCCTTTATAAGCGTGAGCGTATTAAAGAGCAGAGTAGATACTTGAAATACGAGGAGGCTGTAGGTTCAACAGGACAGTCTCAGGGTATTTATATTCAGTTCTTAGTTAGTATAATTAACTACATTTCCGGTATGTATCACACCGGTAATGAGGACATAAGAACTAAGACTATATTTATAGATAACCCATTTGGTGCGGCAAAGGATGTGTATATTTGGGAGCCGATATTTGCCCTTCTTAAGGCTAATAATGTGCAGTTGATTGTACCAGCCAGAGGTGCTACACCAGCCATAACAGGAAGATTTGATGTAAACTATATCTTAGGACAGCAGATGTCTAAGGGTAAGCAGCTTACAGTAGTAGCAGATTACACCAGCAAGGTTGACCAGGAAGAGCTTGAATATAAGGATTTAGAGTTCGAGCAGGTTACCTTTGATTTTATATAGAAGGGGGAGTAGGAGATGCATTATAAAGAGGTAAAAGCCATACTTACTCCACAAAATGGCATGAATCTGTACAGAGGCTGTACTCATGGCTGTATATACTGTGATTCCCGTAGCAAATGCTATCGTATGGACCATGATTTTGAGGATATAGAGGTTAAGCTTAGGGCAGCTGATTTGCTTGAGAATACCCTTAAGAAGAAAAGGAGTAAGGGTATGATTGCCACAGGCTCTATGACAGACCCTTACGTTCCAATCGAGGCAGATTTAAAGATTACCAGAAGGTGTCTTAATATCATAGACAGATTTGATTTTGGTGTGGTTATTCAGACTAAGTCAAATCTGATTATGAGAGATATAGACATATTAGAGAGTATTAATAAAAAGACCAAATGCGTGGTAGCAATGACACTGACAACCTTTGATGATGAGCTCTGCAGGAAGCTTGAGCCAAATGTTTGTACCACAAAGGAACGTGTAGAGGTTCTTATGGAGATGAAGAAGAGAGGTATACCAACTATAGTTTGGCTGTCGCCTTTCCTGCCATTTATTAATGACACAGAGGAAAACCTAAGAGGTCTTATGGGTTATTGTATAGAAGCGGGAGTTTATGGTATAATGAACTTTGGATTTGGTCTTACCTTAAGAGAAGGGAATAGGGAGTACTTTTACGAGCAGCTGGATATACATTTTCCGGGAATTAAGGAAAAGTACATTGAAGTCTATGGGAATTCCTATGAGGTAGCTAGTCCTGATAACAAAAGACTTATGAAAATCTTCACAGGCTTATGCGAGGAGCATAACATTGTGTATGACAAGGAAGAATTGTTCAGATATATGAGAGAATACAAGAACAAGCAGATTGGAACACAGCTTAGCTTGTTTGATTTGTAAGGAGGTAATGTGGATATGAATTGTCCTATATGTGGAATGGATACTAACGGTGCACAGTTTTGTCCTAGCTGTGGTGCTGATATGTCAGCATTTGCAGGTGTATCAAAGGATAAGGTTATAGTTAATCAAACTCCTGAACAGCAGCTTGCGGCAGGAGATGACTCAGTGACTCAGCTTATTCCTGAGAATTATATGAATGCAACAGGAGATGACTCGGTGACTCAGCTTATTCCTGAGAATTTTATGAATTCGAAGGGAGATGATTCTGCAACAGTTATGCTTGATCCAAGTCAGGTGCAGATGACTATGCCAAACACAACTCCTGCATTTAGTCAGACGCCTACAGGTAGCATTCGACAGCCACAGAATATGCAGGCAGCAGGGATGGGTGTTCAGCCGGGATATCAGCAGTTTAATCAGGGGACAGGCATGAATGCTCAGTCAGGATATCAGCAGTTTAATCAAGGGGCAGGTATGGCTGTACAGCCAGGAATTGCACAATCATATCAGGCAGGATATAATCAGCCTACTAGCTACAAAGCTAAGAATTCAGGTGTGCCTGTGGTAAGTAAAGCATTTAGCTTGGCGAGCTTAATTATTATGTTGGCGTTGCTTATATGTTGCGTTGTGCTTATTACTAAGCCGTTATATTATATAACTCAGTCTTATGTTGGTAATTACATAACAGGAGAAGAGCTTGAAGATGAGGTTATAGGTCAGGATGAGGATGACTACCAGGAGGCTAATAAAGCGGCAAGAGTATTTGTTGGTGCGGTAAGCTTCTTCCTACTTATAGGTTTAATGAATTCAGTATCATGCTTTATGAGAGTTAATAGTGGCTGTATGAAAAGTCCTGTAAATAAGGCTGTTGGAGCCTTTGTGATGGGGCTCATTGGAGCGGCAATATTCGTAGTATTAAAGGTTATGTTGGATGATGTGGTTTCTGATGGAATAGACTACGGTGATCTCACACCGGAAAAGGCTAAGATGTTTAATGTTTATAGCATGGCATTTGTGTTATGTATAGTGTCAGCGGTAGTTAATTTTGTGAATATATTTACTGCATCAGCGGCAAAGAAAGTAACAAGATAATCAAGGGGAAAGGATACATATAGTATGGGAAAATCTAAAGCACAGAGAAAACAGGAAAAGAAGACTGCTATGCAGGAGGTTAAAAAGGATCAGGAGCTTAAAGCTTCAGAGAAAGC
This sequence comes from Lachnospiraceae bacterium, assembly GCA_017625335.1. Classification (GTDB taxonomy): domain Bacteria; phylum Bacillota; class Clostridia; order Lachnospirales; family Lachnospiraceae; genus Coprococcus_C. The sequence continues at coordinate 19,251 of JAGALE010000484.1, read as the reverse complement.
GTCTAAGACCTCTGATGGTGACGCAAAAGTTGAGACAAAAAGTAACGAAGCAAAGGATAAAAGTGAAGCTAAAAAAGCAGATACTATTAAGCATGTGGGACCGGAACAGGTTAAGCTTACAATGTATACATTTATATCTATGATTGTAACATTCATATCAGCAGGCGTAACTGCTGTTGCCATGGTAGTATATGCTAAACCGGTAATATACGTGTTGGAAACTACAGTTGGTAGTACTTTTAATGCATATTCCATAGAAGCAGTAGAACAGCTTATGTTTGAGGACAATCCTAATCTTCCTATATATGAATTATACTTGGGTGTTGGTATTCTCGTTGCCATAGGCGCTCTTGCAACTTTGATAGGTATGATTAAAGCGGTTAATGAATTTAACAAGCCTAGCATGGTGGTGGCTGTTATTGGTACAGTGTTTGCAGTTGCTGCATTAGCTTTATTTATCTATGCAGATTACTTTACTAAGGGAGAGATTAGAAAGTATCATTTTGAGGAGCAACCGATGTTTAACATATATTCTCTCTATCTTCCATTTCTTATAACTAATGTTGCGGCTATGGTAGTTAATATCTTTACCACAGCTACAGGACTTAAGAGATGGAAGAAGACAGGTAGAACAAGTAAGTAGGATGCTGCCGCTGAATGAATTAGTGGTTGCGTGATTGTATTTTTGTGTAAGAAGGAGTGTGTAATATGGATTTTAAGCAGTTTATGAAGAATGTTAAGAATGAGGCATCTGATGCAGTGGAGGTAACAAAGCTTAAGGCTAAGATTTCCAAGGAGAAGACAACAGTTAAAGATACATTTGAGGAAATCGGAAAGCTTATGTATGAGACCTATAGAAAGTCTGGAGTTATGCCAGAGGAGTATAAGACTCAGATGGAAAAGATTGACGCGTCAAGAGCTAAGATTAATGAGCTTAATGCAGAGATTGATAATGTGAAGATGAATAATTAAAATGAATTACAAAAGCAGAGAGTAATATTCATTTTAATTAGTTGTATAATGATGTGACGAAGAAAATATATATCAAAGGAACAAAGATTATGGACTACAATGAGCTTAGCTTAAAGATGCACGAGGCAGGACCTGGAAAGCTTCAGGTTGTGTCTAAGGTGCAGATAAAGGATAGAGATGATTTGAGTACTGCTTACACACCGGGAGTTGCAGAACCCTGTAGAAAAATCAGGGACAATAAACAGGATGTGTATAGATACACCTGTAAGGCTAATACAGTGGCTGTAGTGTCTGACGGAACAGCGGTTCTTGGACTAGGAGATATAGGACCGGAGGCGGCCATTCCTGTTATGGAGGGTAAGGCTATACTCTTTAAGGAGTTTGCAGGGGTGGATGCATTTCCTATATGTCTTGATACTAAGGATGTGGATGAGATAGTTGAAACTGTGAAGAGAATTGCACCTGTATTCGGTGGAATCAATCTGGAGGATATATCAGCTCCACGTTGCTTTGAAATCGAAAGACGTCTTAAGGAAGAACTAGATATTCCTGTGTTTCATGATGATCAGCATGGTACTGCAATTGTTGTATCAGCAGGTCTTATCAACGCAGTTAAGCTTGTTGGTAAAAGCTTTGATAATGTCAATGTTGTAATTAATGGTGCCGGTTCGGCAGGTATATCCATCTGCAAGCTTTTGATGGAGCTTGGTGTGGGAAATGTTATCTTGGTAGATAAAAATGGTGCTCTTTGTCCTGGAGAGGATTGGATGAATGAGGCTCAGGCAACTATGGCACAGATTACTAACAAGAATAAGGAAAGAGGCTCTTTGGCAGAGGTGATTAAGGGCAAGGATGTATTCATAGGTGTGTCAGCACCTGGCGTGCTTACAGCAGATATGGTTGCTACAATGGCTTCTGATGCTATAGTATTCGCTATGGCTAATCCAACGCCTGAGATTATGCCGGAGGAAGCAAAGAAGGGTAACGCAAGAGTTGTGGCTACAGGACGCTCTGATTATCCAAACCAGATTAATAATGTGCTTGTATTCCCGGGAATATTCAGAGGAGCTTTAGATGTTAAGGCAAAGGCCATAACTGAGACTATGAAGGTGGCGGCAGCTAAGGCTATAGCTGCAATAGTTACTGAGGAAGAGCTTAATGAAGAGTACATTATACCGGGAGCATTTGACGAGAGAGTGGCTAAAGCTGTGGCTAAGGCTGTGTCGGATGAGGCAATAAAGCTGGGTATAACAAAATAAATTATAGGATTGATATATTTGATAATTGATTTGCGCTGGAGAATGCTCCGGCGCATAGTAAATTATTAGAGAATAGATTGATATTTAAACCATAATGAATTAGGGGGTTAAGAATGAAAGAAAAATTAGATGCAGTAAAAGCAGAGGTTAATAAGGTTGTTAAGGGTAAAGAGAATGTTGTAGAGAAGGTTCTCGCAGCTATGATAGCGGGAGGACATATTCTTATGGAGGATATACCGGGAGTTGGTAAGACTACTCTTGCGACAACATTTGCCAAGAGTATGTCTCTTGATTACAAGAGAGTGCAGTTTACTCCGGATGTTCTTCCTAGTGATATACTTGGTTTTTCCATGTATAATGCAGGAACTAAGGAATTTGAATATAAGGAAGGAGCAGTTTTCTGTAATCTTTTCTTAGCTGATGAGATTAACAGAACCTCACCTAAGACTCAGTCAGCTTTGCTTGAGGTTATGGAGGAGAACACTGCCACAGTTGATGGAGTTACAAGAAAGCTTCCGGATCCATTTGTTGTTATAGCTACAGAGAACCCTTATGGTTCATCAGGAACTCAGATGCTTCCTGAGTCTCAGTTAGATAGATTTATGGTTTGTCTTTCTATGGGATATCCATCTCATGAGGACGCTATAAAAATCCTTCAGGGCAATGCGTCTAAGTCCATTGACAAGGTTCAGGGAATTCTTTCTGTGGAGGACTTAAAGACTCTTAGAGAGAACGCTAATAATGTGTTTGTAAATGATGAGATATATGAGTACATAGTTACATTAGTAGAAAAAACTAGAGAGTTTGAAATTTTCTCAGCAGGTGCCAGCCCTAGAGGAACTATCGCTATGCTTAGAATGGCTAAGGCTATGGCCATTTTGGCAGGAAGAAGTTTTGTAACCGCTGAGGATGTGCAGGATGTTGCTAAGGATACCTTGGGACATAGAGTAAAGCTTAGTGCAAGAGCTAAGGCACAGGGAATTAATGTAAGCACTGCTATTAAGCAGCTTTTGACACAGGTTCAGGCGCCAAGAAGCTAGAAATGTAACATGGAGATATGACAATATATGGTAGAGAATATATTTAGAATAGTTGGCTATCTTATCCTGCTTGCTATAAATATAATTGCATATTGGTTTTTACATAGCCATTTTCATTTTATAGTATTAGTTATTATGATTGTGGCACCGGTTTTGTCTGTGCTTATGGCATTGCATCTTCGCAAGAATATATCTGCTGAGATTAGTAGTGATGCTCTAAAGGGTGAGTATGGAACACAGAATCAGGAAAGCTTTTTTACGGTTAAGCTGATTAATAAGACACCTTGGGTGTCTCTTGACATAAAGCTTCTATTAGAGATAAGTAATGAGTTTTTTGGAACTAAGGGTGAAGTACTTTTTAGCGTGCCTGTATACAGTCGTAAGGGATATGAGCTTAAGGTTCCGGTTTCTGCTATGCTTCCAGGACGTATAAGCGTAAGCTTAAAGCAGCTTAAGCTTAAGGATTTAATGGGCTTTGTGTTCCTTAAAAAGGATATGGATGCCAAGGGCGAGATAGTGGTTATGCCAGAGGTAATTAAGCAGGAGATAGGCGATAAAACCTACTTTGAGACAGGTATGCTGGAAAGTGAGGAAAGCTCTAAAAAGGGTAATGATTTCTCAGATGTTCATGAGATAAGAGAATACATACCTGGCGATAAGCTGATGAGTATTCACTGGAAGCTCTCCGCCAAAAGGGACATACTAATGGTTAAGGATAGAGTAAGTATGTCAGACAAGCAGCTGGTGGTATTGCCGGAATTATGCAATGTTACAAGCTATGATTTAAATAGAATACTAATAACCACATACTCTCTAATTTACTCGTTAGTTAAGGATAAGTTTAATGTAAGACTTATGTATTGGAGTAAGAACAGATATGAGTATGAGGATGTGAGAATAGATTATGTAGAGGCATTAGATGATGCCTTCAGCAAGATGTTTTATGAGGAATGCTATGAGAGTATGGATGAGGCGGCAAGTCGTATGCCGTTAGTTCATCCTGAGATGAAATCCTATCTTCATGTAACATCCCAAGGGGGAACTGCGATGGTAGTGGTAAAGGAGAATTGCTAGTGACTAAAGGAAAAGACAAGGATAAAGCTTTAGACATAGTAGTATGTGAAGGAATAAAGCTTAGCAAAAGTATATATGAGACTAAGGAAAACAGACTATTTACTCTGCTTATAAAAGGCTTTGTAGTATATCTTTTATCTATGGGTAGCATAGGCTTTTATCTGTCTGCGTTTTCAACTATAGAGTATAATGTAGTGCTTTGTCATGTGGTAATATTCATTATGGCCATGTTTTCTGCATTGCTTTATTATAGATTGTTGACGGAAAATGTAGGCTATTTGATAGTGCTGATATTGTTCTGTATTCTGGTATATAAATTCAGAACATACATAAACAGTGGATTCTATGCCATAGTCAATACTACTGTTGATGGTGCGGCTCAGTATTTTAATATAGATATTCAGAGGGTCTATAATGAGCAGATAGAGGACAGATATGTTACTGTAACCTTTGCGGTGCTGTTTATAGGAATAGTATTGGATATATTCTTAAATGTGTATATTTCAAGACGTATGCAATATGTTACAGCTATATTTGCCATAATGGGGCTTAATATGATTCCACTTTATCTTATTAATGAGCCTTCCGGTGGATATGTTGCCATGGTTTTGGGCGGTATGGCTCTTGCATATGTGTATCGTTCCGGAAAGCATTACAGTCCACAGGTATCCATTAAAAGAGATGATATAAAATTCAAGGAAAAGGGTAAAAAACACAAGGAAATTGCCTATGTTTATGATGCGAAGGCCATGGTTAATGCAGGAGTCATAGCTCTCGCTATTGTGGTTGTTATGGTTCCTGTTATAAGCGCATTTAAGCCTAAGGAAAACTTCAATGTTGGTTACCAGGGTAACAAATATAAGGAGCTTACCATGGCTGCGGTAAGCACTGTGCTGATGGATGGTTTGTCCGGTTTTTTCAAAATGTCTGAGGATGTAGGTGGACTTGAAAATGGTAAGCTGGGAGAGGTTTCGACCATAAGACTTGATCATAAGACTGACCTGGTGGTACAGCTTGTGCCATATGAAAACAAGAGAATTTATCTTAAGGGCTTTACCGGTGTAAAGTACAATCCTTATGCTAATACCTGGACGGATGCGAAAGGCTCTGGGAATTTGTTCAATGTTGCAGAGGCTGAGAGCTTGAGAGAATATTATCTTGACGGCTATGAGTATTCAGCAGAGACTATAGTTAGAATCAACAATGTGGAAAATGATAAGATGTATCAGCCATATTATGGTTATGAGTATGAGTATACAGAAGACTCTCCATTTATGGAGGTGCTGACTTATCCTAGATTAGAGGAGAATAAGTCCTATGTTGAGGGAGAGTACTACGGCGGACCCGCATTTACAGATGCGGATTTGTATGTTCCTCCTGAGAATGTAGAGGCTATTGAAGAGATAGTAGGACAGCTAAATTATCCTATAACTCAGGAACAGATGATACAGTCCCTTATAGACTTTTATCAGGAGAATTTCCCTTATACTATTCAGACGGGCAAGACTCCGTATAGAAAGGATTTTGTTAATGATTTCCTTACTGAAAAGCAAAAGGGTTATTGTACCCACTATGCTTCGGCCGCTGTACTGATTTACAGATATCTTGGAATTCCTGCCAGGTATGTGGAGGGTTATGCCATAGATATGGATCAGGTATATAATGGTGAGCTGGTTTATGGAGCATATTTTAGTGATTATTACAAGGGATATTCAGCACTTGGTGATACAGCACTACTTGAGATTGAGGTTACAGATGCAGATGCTCATGCTTGGGTAGAGGTATATGATGTTCAAAAGGGTTGGCATCCCGTTGAGGTTACACCTTATGCAACTATAGAGGAGGAAGAGCAGGAAGATTTCTGGACTATGTTTGCAGATATGTATGACGACTCTGAAGAGCGGGGAGATGATGCCATTAGTGATGTGTTGGGAAGAAATGCAGCCATTAACAAGGCTATAAGAAATGTAGTATATGGCCTGGGGATTATATTAGCTCTTATCATATCCGTATTCCTATGCATCAAGCTGGGAAGTAACATAAAGTATTTTATTCTTTTCTGCAGGGCAGGTATCAATGACAAGCTTATATTTAAATATCAGCGTATATGTAGAAAATTACGTAAGCGGGATAAAGAATTTAGAGATATGCTTAACTACAGACAGCAGATAGAATATTTGGTTGACAAAAAACAGTCTTCTAAGCAGGGAAAAGCTGATATAGAGTCTGTAGAGCTTGACAAAGAAGTAATTGAAGCCAGAGAAAAGATGATTTCGATTTTAGAGAAGGCAGGTTTTTCTCAGGAAACCATATCAAAGGATGAATATGCTTATGCTATTGAGTGGTGCAAAAAATTCAAGTAACTGAATATTAAGAGATCTATACAGGTGGTTTGAGATAGACCTTATAGAATAGATATTATTAATTATAATAAATGAATAAATAAAAGAAAAACAAAAGCGAAGTCGCATATGTAATAAATGTGACTTCGCTTTATTATGTTTATTGATGTGTTTTTCTTTTTTATCAATTGTTTAGTATAGCAATATTATGTTTTGTTATTTTGTAATTAATTATTTGGCTTAGTAATAATTAATCTACTGGCTAGTGTTACATGGCGAAATTCCAATACCGTAGATTTGGTCGTTAGAATATTGGTATACATAGTAGCTTTCCAGTTCGCCATCGGATGAAAGCAAATTAAGTATGTAGATTTCATCAAACGTCACATTGGAAAGATCGTTACCAGGATATACAGACTTGATTACTGTTCCGTTAGGTGCTTTTGTCTTCTCTAAAAGGGTTATATCTTCATCGGAGAAGATGGTTTTAACAGATTGATTGGTGTATGCTGCCATAAGCTTGCTTGGGGTATAATTGGTGTCTGTAGTTGTGGCACCTATAATAACTCCCTTTTCGGTCATATACACCGTATGGGTAACTGAGTTATCAAAACGGGTAAAACTAATAACCCAAAGATATGCGCTGTAGGTGTTAAATAAGCTGTCAGTATAGCAATAGAGCTCTGCGTCCCATGAACACCAGTTGTTGTAGTTTGCTTCGTTTGCGTAAGGGAAAACTCCCATATCATAGAATGAATTCAAGCTGTATCTGGCTAGGGAAACAGCTTCGTTTTCAGTGAGAAAGCCTTGGTCCAAGGAACAGCTAGAGCCATTGCTCTCCCATGTACCGGATATAAGCTTAATCTGTTCTAAGGAGGTGAGGTTGCTGGAGGTATTTCTTGCCATAGCATTTCCTGATTCCACATAGTAGCTTTCCGGTGCAACAACGATATTACCGGCTAATTTGCTTTTTCGTTTATTAAGTAGTAAATCTGGTATGAAAAAGCTGGAGATTACTGTTATGGCACAAAGCATAATACATAAAAGCAATATCCAATTTTTCTTTGATTTCTTATGCATTGTGGGTCACCTCCTCACTATATGGAGAAAAGCTTATGGAGAATTCGGTACCTTCATTGAGTACACTATCCACCTTCATGGTTGCACCATGAGCGTCAAAGATAAGGGCGGATAGGGAAAGGCCAAGTCCTGCGCCGCCTTCCTTTCTGGAACGGGATTTGTCTACCATATAAACTGCATCGCAGATTTTATCAAGGTGTTCCTTAGGTATTCCATGTCCGAAGTCTTTTACGGAAATAGTGATTTGCGGTGCTTGGTCATCCTTAGCTGTATGCTGCTTACAAGAAAAAATTATTTTTGAACCTTCAGGTGAAGCCTTTCTGGCATTATCTATAAGATTAATAAATGCTGATTTCAGTAAGTCAAGGTCACCTAGAATATGACAGTTAACGGTGTTTGATTCCAAGCTGATTTCCTTTGCCGAAAGTAGCGGCTCTACACTGATTCTAACCTCCTCCATAAGCTTCATGACATTAAGCTTTTTAGCCGAAATACTGTGCTGCTTTGTGTATATAAATTCAAAAAGCTTCATGGACATAGACTCCAAACGTCTTCCTTCAGAGAAAATGTATGATGCTGCCATAAGCTGCTGTTCCTTGGTAAGTTCTCTGGAACGAAGGGTATCAGCGTAGCCGATGATGGATGTCATAGGTGTTTTTAACTCGTGTGTAAAGTCGGCTACAAATTGCTCTTGCCTTGTAACCATATCCTTTAGTTCGTCCATATGTTCAACTACAGAATCTGCCATGTTGTTATATGTGTCGGCCAACATTCCAATCTCGTCCTTGGATTTGATATTTGCTCTGATATCATAATCACCATCACCGAAGCTTTGAGAAATTCTCTGAAGCTTCTCTAGCGGCTTGGTCAATAAAGTACTAAGTATATACATGAATATGGAGCAAACCAATAGCACTATAATAAGTAACAGCTTATAATAGTCGGATTGCTGTTTCATCATAGTGTATATGGATGTTATATCTCTGTGATTAATTACATTAAGTCGCTTGTCCAAAAGTAGGGTACAGGAGCTTACAGAAATGTAATAGGAACCATCAGTTTCCTTGATAGTATAATTTTTCTTACCCACATCTACCAGATTCCATAAGGAAGGGTCGCAGTCTATGCTTGAGCTAGAATAGATTATGTTGTTGTCGTAGGCAACATACAAATCTGAATCATTGGCAGAAATGTTGGTATATACATTTTCTCCGGCGTCAGAAAGTTTATCCATAAGAGCGTTTTGGCTGTAGGAATTTGTATTTAAAATATTAAGAAGCTCATATTCTATGCTTGCCTGAAATAGGTTGTTTTCTTCTACAGCATTTTCAATCTGCTGCTCTAAGGCAAGATTAAAATTTTTCACAATCATAAGATAGCCTATAGTGCCTAGTGCTATAGAGATAACTATTAAATTAATAATTAATACCTTGTATCTAAATTTCATGGATTACTCCTTAGTTGTGTTGATTGGTTGATTTTGCCTTGAAGCTTATTCCTCATCAGAGGAATTCTCCAATCTATAGCCCACCTTATAAACTGTCTTTAACTTGGTACCAAGACCGACTTTTTTTCGCAGCCTTTGTATGTGAAGGTCTAGGGTTCTGGTATCGCCATAGTAGTCGCTTTCCCAAATTGTTTCGTATATATTTTCTCTAAAGAGAGTGATGTTTACATTTCTGACAAGTAGAGTCAGTAGCTCGAATTCCTTTGGAGTTAAATCTAAAGCTTTTCCGTTTTTGGTAGCGAGCTTGGTTTCTGTATTAACCTCTATATCTTCGAAATTTAAAATAGAAGAGGCCTTGTTAAAGCGTCTTAAAACCACATTAATTCTAGCTAGTAGCTCCACTATCTGAAATGGCTTTACGATGTAATCCTCAGCCCCTTGAGTAAGTCCCTTAACTCTTTCCTCTAAAGCACCCTTGGCTGTTAAAAATATAACGGGGATGTTGAGAGGCTTAATATATTCTAACAGTTCATAGCCATCAATCTTAGGAAGCATTATATCAAGCAAAACCAAGTCGTAGGTATTGTTTTCTAAAAGATTTGCTGCCTCTAAGCCATCGAAGGCCTGAGTACAGGTGTAGTTATTAGCGCTTAAGTTAAAGGCAATCAAATCTGAAATTGGCTTTTCGTCTTCTACAATTAGTATCTTAATCATACATATCTCCTGTAATTTTTATTTATATATAGTCAATAATATAAATTAAATGTATCAAAAGTGTATCAAAAATGAAATAATAACACAAGTTTAATAAGGGTTTGATTTATAAATTGTAATATAGTAGAATGAAAGCGATGTGTTTTGGAAATATTTGGAGGTTTTAATATGAAGAGAATACAGTTTTTATTTGCCCTTTTGGTGGGTAAAATCATAATGGGACTTACTAAGATAATTCCTGGAGTATCGGGTACAACCTGGCCAGGAGGAATCGCTAATATAATAATGAAAAAATTTCCTAAATATTTTAAGTTTGGCGAAAATACAAGGATAGTGATGGTTACAGGAACTAGTGGAAAGACCACAACTACAGGTATGCTTTCGCAGCTTATAAAAAGCTGGGAAAAAACCATATGCACCAACGATATCGGAGCAAATATGGACAGAGGTATAGCTACAACCTTAATTAGACATTCAACTATGGGTGGAAGAGTTAAGGCGGATTATGTGGTGTTAGAGGTGGATGAGAGATATCTTCCTATTATGACCAAGCTGATTGCTCCACATGTTATTCTTGTTACCAATGTTTTGAAGGATCAGTCACAGCGTAATGGAGAGCCGGGAGTAATTATGAATAAGCTTAAGGCTGCTATAGATGGCGATGTACATCTTATATTAAATGCACACGAGCCTAACTCAGGTTCTCTAGGGTTTGACAAAAAATATGTAAGCTATTATGGTGTGGCAGGTGATGTGACAAAAACTATGGATTTTCATCTTATGGATGTAAGCTGCTCATGTCCGGTATGTGGTAATTCTATTCAGTTTGAATATGAGAATTTATATAATATAGGAAAATATAGCTGTAAGGGCTGTGGTTTAAAAAGTGAGGATGATGCCACAATTATTGAGGCTGATACCACAAATGTAGCATTTGCCTGTGATGGTACAAGCTATAAGGTTAAGTATATAAGTAAGGACTTTATGTATTGCTATGCGTCACTGATGGCCTTCGCAAAGCATGAGGGAATAGATTCTAAGAGTATCCAAAAATCAATAGATGAATTCAAGATTCAAAGTGGACGAGTGGAGCAGATGAAGGCTGGCGATAAAACTATTAATTATCTTAGAATTAAGCAGGAAACACCTGTAACATTGCAGAGTGCCATAGATGTTGCAACTGCTGATAAATCAGAGAAAATAGTTGTTCTTGACCTAAGTGAGATAGTGGATTTCAGTCCAAAATATACAGGTATGTATTATGCCTATGATTGTAATTTTAGAAAGTTTATGGATGGTAGTGTTGTAAAGTATATTTGTATGTCTAAAACTGTGTGCTATGATGTGGCAACCAGACTTTATCTTGAGGGTGTGGACAAGAAGGATATAACAGTAATACCTACAGATGATTATGATTTGCTTTTGACAGAGCTTGAAAAATATGATACCAAGACAGTGTATCTTCTTACTTGGATGCACTCTTACTATAGCTGCCTTAGCAGTATAGAAAAATATCAGAAGAAGGCAGGTGAATAGTTATGATGCTTAATATAGCTTGGATTTATCCTGATATTCTAAATCTTCATGGTGATAGAGGTAATATGATGGCCATAGCTAGAATTGCTGAGGCTATGGGACTTGATGCGCGTATTACTAAGGTGAATTATGGAGATAGCATAGATTTTGATAATACTGATTTGATTTTCATGGGTGCGGGACAGATAAGAGATATGTCTCATGTGGTAAAAGGTATAAGTGCAGATAAGGATGCATTTTTAAGTTATGTGGAAAAAGGTGGATATGTGCTTTGCATAGGCTCTACCGGCTGTGCCTTAGGAAAGAAGTTAACTCAGGAAAATGGAGAATTATTAGAGGGCTTAGGAATCTTAGATATAACTGCTAAAGAGCTTAACCGAACCAAAATGCCATATGTAACCAAGGAGGTTTATGGTGACGATATATGGTGGACCTATAACAATATGGAAATATTGGGTAATCAGATTCAGAGAGTGGATTATACCTTGGGTGATGTAAAACCATTAGGTCAGGTAATGTATGGCTATGGTAACAACCTAGGTGGTGAAGAGGGAGCAAGATTTAAGAATGTACTGCTCACCAATACAGTAGGTCCATTGCTCTCTGCAAATCCTTGGTTTGGAGCAGCTTTGATTAGTGAAATAATGAAAGCAAAGGATGAAGATGTCTCTATTGATTTGGGTAATCTAGAATATTTGGAATATGCAAAGGAAGCAGCTGAGCTTAAGAAAAGGTTCATTAAAGATAAATTTAAGCTTCCGGGAATTATTCATAATGTATAAAACAAATAATAGATTTAAATAAGGGCTGAGTCGATAATTTGACTCAGCCCTTATTTGATATTTGAATTATATATATTTTTTGTTAATAAATGATCCTGCAAAGGCTGTCATAAGAGCACCGTATTCCAAGTCAAATGTAAGCTCATCACCTGAATTAATATCGCAAGCTTCGGTTAAATCTACTACACATTCATCGGAGCAACCGCCTAAGACTTTGATTCTTTGGTCTCTTGGTATAATATGATCTAGCTGAAGATCCTGCTTTCCAATGGCTAACACTCCTCGTCTCATGACAACTCCTTCAGGAGTATGCTTCTCGTAAACCTCTATAAGAGGTACGTGAAGAGTGAATACGTCTGTATTATAGCCATTGATAAATGTATTATCAGCAGGGTCGCGACCGAGCATAATTGCTTCTCCCATTCTAAGCTGATTAAATTCCTTAGGGAAGCACCTTGTATCAGATGTAAGTATGGATACTGAACTAGAGTTTCCTCCGGAAATAACCGGCTTATCGGTATCGTAAAATGGCATAATTAGCTGGTGAAGTAAAATAAGCTCCTGCATATTATCCTCATCAGGAAGATAACCAAGGAAGCAGTTGTAGTTTGTTGCTATACCCGTAAGCCTAAGATTTTCACTAGTATGTACAAAGGCTGCGCAGGAAAGGAGCATATCCTGGTTGCTTGAAGGTATGCCATCTCTTAAATCCCCTAGGTCTACAAGAAGGATAATGTTATGAGTAACCTGATATTCCTTAGCAGCTTTGTCTAAGGCCATAATAGTTTTTAAATCGCACTGAAGACTAGTTTCACAATTATTCACAACATCACAGGCTTCCATTACTGCTGAAGGTCGAATTAGGAAACGTTCCTTCGTGGTTTTCATATTGGCGAAATTATCTAATCTTGAATCAGCAATAATCGACACATCAAAAGCATTAAAACAATCTATAATAGATTGATCACCACAGATGCTTTTGACTACGGGTGCTAGATTAAGAGATTTGTCTTTGCATAAATCCAAAGTATGTTGTATATTATATTTCAGTTTATCAAGATTTATGGTAATATATACTTTACTGAGTAAATTCATATTAATACTCTCCTTTAATATGCTATTTTAGATACTACAAGATAAGTGTGAAAAAAGCAAGAATATAAGGGCAATAATTAAGTTGAAAATATTTATTGCTTAAGTAATACAAAAGTGTATTTATATATTATTTGGAGAGAAAAATTATGACGAGGTGTTTAAATGCAGGAAAGCAGAGTTTCAAATGCATCTAGAAATTTAGTGTTTGGTATGTTCCTGAAGGGGTATCAGATATTGATGCCATTTTTGATGAGAACAGCCATGATGAAATATATGGGTATGGAGTACCTTGGACTTAACAGCCTCTTTGGTTCCGTGCTTTGGGTGCTTAACTTAGCAGAGCTTGGAGTGGGCTCTGCTATGGTATATAGCATGTACCAGCCTATTATTGATGGTGACAAAAGGGAGATATGTGCTCTTCTTAATCTATACAAAAAATACTATAGGATAATTGGTACAGTTATAGCTGTGGTGGGTCTTATACTTACACCATTTATACCATATCTTATTAAAAGTGGAGTACCTAGTGATACAAATGTATATATAGTATACTTGCTTAATCTGTTTTGTACAGTTATGACCTATTGGCTATTTGCATACAAGAACAGTCTTTTGGTGGCTCATCAGAGAAATGATGTGGCTAGTAAGGTAATGCTTTTTACTAATACATTTCAGTATGGAGTGCAGTTTTTGATTGTAATTTTCATGCAGGATTATTATTGGTATTTGGTTGCGGCCATCATTACTCAGGCATGTACAAATATTATTACAGCCCGTATGGCTTCTAAGCTTTATCCGGAATATGAGCCGGAGGGAGAGCTTCCAAGAAGTCACGTGGAGAATATTAATGGCAAGATTAAGGATTTATTTACATCTAAGCTGGGAAATGTAATTGTGTCATCCTGTGACTCCATAGTAATATCAGCTTTTCTTGGACTTGTGATTAATGGTGTATATCAGAATTACTTTTATATACTGACTGCTGTTATGGGAATAGTTAAGGTTGTTTTTGATTCATGTACTGCAGGAATTGGAAATAGTATATTGGTTGATTCAGAGGAGAAGAATTACAAAGATTTAAAGAAATTGACATTTATAACTGCCTGGCTTACCTGCTTTTGTAGTGCGTCTCTTCTTTGCTTGTTCCAACCGTTTATGGAGCTTTGGGCAGGAAAGGAGTCTATGTTCGCCTTTAGTGCAGTAATATGCTTTGTGGTGTATTTTTTTGTAGATCAGATGAATCAGCTGCTTCTTACTTATAAGGATGCAGCAGGAATATGGCATGAGGACAGATTTAGACCACTTGCTACAGCCTTTACAAACCTAATATTGAGCATCATTATGATACAGTTTTGGGGAGTGTATGGAGTACTGTGGGCAACTGTAATATCTAAGGTTATGGTGGGGATGCCGTGGCTATTTTATAATCTTTCTACAGTGTTATTTAAGAGAAATATGAAGGGGTACATTTTGAAGATGCTGGTATATGCATTGGCTACAGCTTTCGTTAGTGGTGTAACCTATTTTGTATGTACGGCAGTTACTTTAGATGGTATTCCTGAGCTTATGATTAAGGCCCTAATTTGTGTGGTAGTATCTAATCTAATGTTTTTACTTTTGTTCTTTAAAACCAAGGAGTTTGGAGAAACAAAAAATATAGTAATGAGAGTATTATCAGGAGTGACTAACAAATTATCTAGAATAATTAAGAGATAAATTATTTGAAATTTGTTTGAAAGCATGGAAAAGATGATTGAAAGTATATAATTGATTAAGTATAATAAAGCTATAAAATACTTGTGAATATACCCGCTTATGATTGGGATGGAGGACTTATGAAAAAGAATAGATTATGTGTAGTAGCTGTGTCTGTGTTTTTGCTTACATTGCTTACTGCCTGCAATAAAAAGGATGATGAATTAGTGCTTGTTACTACTGAGTCTGTGACTACAGAAGCTACAACAGAGGCAACCACTGAAGCAACTACAGAAGAAACTACGGAGGAAGCTACCGGAAGAGATAAGTCGATTTCCTTCCAGGATATGTATGATGCCAATAAGGGAGATGCGCTTCTTGCAGGTGGCGAGAGCTATAGCATCGAAACTGTATATTATGAAGGGGAGGAAGAAAAATTTTCCGAGCTTCAGTTTCTTGGCTTTGATGATAGAGGTATGTATGCTCAGATTTATGAGGATTCAGATGGTAGAGTTGAGATATTAGATGCGGCCAATAGCTATTGGTATATTATACAGGATAATAAGCTATCTATTCTATTATATCCGGAGCCGCTTGTATCTGCAGCTATTATAGATTCTAATCATAATAGTATGATATTTGGATTATCGGGAAGAGAAGATGGAACAGAGATAGTGCAGGCTGTGTATAGAAAAGATGGAAAGCTTATGGTTGAAACTGTATATGGTAATTCAGCCGGAGAAAATCTTAATATGGAGTATGTGCTTTGGGATAATTGGATTGTAGAAGAATATGGCTGTTATAGCCTAGAGGGAGAAAAATTATCTCATTCTACAGTTACAAAGGGGGCAAGCTATGATATGCCACAGATGGTAACTGATGCAATGGCTATGGAAGCAGGGTACAGAACTATTAATATTACATATGTAGATGGTGATCAGCTTGATATGGCTTACTATACACCACTTAATGTGCCTGTTGAACTTAGTCTTATAGAATATGTGGCCTACAGTGATCAGGGATGTACAACGGCTTGGACAGAAATTGAGCCTGATGAAAATGGAACTTACAAGGATGTAACAATATATATGAAGAAAAACTCTGGAGATGCAGCAGGTGGTGAGAGCCAGTAAAAGAATACAAACTGTGGTTTGTAAGGTTATAGAGTTAGCTGTATAAGGAAAACAGAGAGTTTGCCAAGGAAGGAGAGTGCTTATGAGCTTTTACAATGTAACTAATAATGATTATTTTAGTAGCTTTTTCGGGAACACAGGTGTTAATGGTACATCATCCAATAATAATTTCCTGGGAGATTATTATGCGGTACAGAATGGTTCATATTATAAGCTTGCTAAGAAATTTTATGCTAATTCATCAAAGGACGAAACAGAAGGTGCTAAGGTTGATGAGAAAAGTATAGAGCTTGTAAAGTCAAGTGCCCAGGAGGCTATTAATTCTTTGAATAAGCTTATGGATGATAGCTTATTTAAGAAGGTAGAGATGACGGATAAGGATGGCAACAAAGTAGTTGATTATGACAAGGATAAGATATTAGACAAGCTTAAAACCTTTGTAGAGGATTATAACTCCTTGGTTGAGGATGCTGGAGAAATGGATGGAGATAATTCTCTTAAGGCTGGTGTAAGAATGGTGGATCAGCTTAAGGTGTATAGGTCAAGTTTAGCACAGATAGGAATAAATAATGAAGGGGACAACACCCTTAAAATTGATGAAGAAGCATTCAAAACAGCGGATATGACGGATGTTAAAAGTCTTTTTACTGGAAATGTATCTATGGCTAAGAATATGCAGTCTAAGCTGCTGCAGGTTTACTCTGCTACGAATGTGGATCTTAATTCTACAAGTGGATTATACTCATCTCAGGCTATAAAGAATGTTACTATAGGTAATATGTTTGACAGTTTGTTGTAGAATGCTAATTAGAAGGATATAAAAGGAGTTAATAATGTCTCTAATTAGATTGGATAAATTTTTGGCTGACACAGGTCAGGGTACAAGAAGTGAAGTTAAGCAAAAGCTGAAGCAGGGAAGAGTGAAGGTAAACGAAGAAATTGTTAAGAAACCAGAGACGAAGATCAATCCTGACATGGATAAAATATCCATAGATGGAAAAAGCTTACATTTCGAACAATTTCAATATTATATGCTACATAAGCCTGCAGGGGTTGTGTCAGCAACCAAGGATGAGCGAGACAAAACAGTTATTCAACTTATTGCTGAGGATAAGCGAAGAGATTTGTTCCCTGTAGGTAGACTTGATAAGGATACAGAGGGACTGCTTGTTATAACAAATGATGGTGTGTTGGCAAACAATCTTCTTGCTCCTGGGAAACATGTGGAAAAAACTTATTACGCTGACATAGAAGGCTTGGTTACTGATGATACGGTTGTTAGCTTTATGGAAGGACTTGATATAGGAGATGAAGCCCCTACACTTCCGGCAAAGCTTGTTATCTTGGAGACGGATAGTAGGAAGAATGATGGCGGTAAGAATGCTGTAGAGCAGGTGGGAGTGAATAATGGGGAAAGCAAAGCTTCTGAAAACACACCCGAAAGTAAGGTGGAAATAACTATAACAGAAGGTCGATATCATCAGGTGAAAAGGATGTTTCGAGCTGTTGGAATGCGAGTAAAATACCTAAAGAGAATTAGTATGGGTGAATTAAAGCTAGATTCAGAATTGGGCTTGGGTGAATATAGAAGGCTTACAGAGGAAGAAATTGCTCTGCTTAAAGAGATGAATACCAAAAGCCAATAATATATGACAATACATGCATAATAAAAAGACAGTAGCTTATGATTAGGAGAATACTCCTTGAATGTGCTACTGTCTTTTTATGCGTAGTTGTTATACATAAGTCCACTGTAGAGTGACTGTGTATATGTATTATTAAGCTTGTTGGCCGCATTAGGATAAGAGACAATGGTTTTGTCTACATATGCGATAGGATCTAATACAAGTCTGTTGGTTGCATTTTCAATATCCGTTGCAATTGCTTCAGTGTCTTTGAAAAAGCTTGTAAAATCGCCATTGAGAAGACTTGTTGTTACGGTATCCTTGTCTATGGCAAGCTTCCCATCGTCTAGTGTTTTAATACCGATTTGCTCCATGCTAGTCTTGTACTTTGTCAATATACCGGATATATCAGTGCTAAGACTTCTAGTGCCTATCTGTGACTTGGAGTTAGCAGATATATCAAGTAATCCGTTATATGCTGCGGTAAAGCCTTCTAGTTGCTCTATGGCTTGACTAGAGTCGGTAGCAAGTCCGATTTTAACAGGACCATCGCTTGGCTTGTGGAAGTCAAGCTCTATGACCTGATTGATGGAAATGTGATTAGAGCTAGATATGTGGTTGTCCCCATTAATTGAAAAACTAGAATTTGTAGGGAATGATTGCACATTGTTAAGCTCAAATACATTGACTAAATTCTGACCTGCTCCTTCTGCTATAAAGGAGAAGTGTAGTCCGTCATCAGTGGCAGGCTTTCCTGTGTCTGCAGAAGTAAACATTATGGCAGAGTTGTTTCCGTCCTTTATAAGTGAAGCATTGACACCTATGTTTCTGTTGTTTATATAGTTGACTAGCTTGCTTTGTATATCGTAATTGGAATCACCCTTATCTACGGTTATTCCAAAATGTGAGCTAGAACCCAAGGTTTCTAATGTAAATCGGTGCTCCTTAGGGACTATTGAATATTCGCTTGACTTGACAAATTTGCTAAGGTTTACCTGTTCTGAAGCAAGAGAATGAATTTCTATGTCTAAGCTTTCAGGAATGTTGTCTGCTCCTTGTTTCTTTAGTGAGCCGCTTACCACAGAGTTATCTGAGGATGCAAAAACTTTCTTGGCATACATATCATCCTCTGGGTTGCTAAAGCTTTGAATACTATATCGAAGAGATAATGCAGCTTCCTTTATGTTGATAATCTGCTCCTGCTTATTGTCTGACATGGATAACAGATATAATGGCGATGACTTATTGTACTGAGCCATCTTGTTATATATAGCCTTTAATTGGTGGGACTTATGAGTATTAGTACGCTTTTTGGGTATAGTATTAGCGTTTAAATGATTGTATACATTGCTATTGATTTTCATAATATCCCTCCCTTCCCTGAGCTAAATGATATAAATGATTCCTAAGATTTGTGATACCTACGTAAAATCCATTTCGCGCTAGTACCCCACTAT
>JAGALE010000483.1 GCA_017625335.1 Lachnospiraceae bacterium | reverse complement strand
CTCTATAGCTAAAAATAGGAACTTAAGTAATGTAGAAGAAACACAGTCAGATAGTGGAAATGAGCAAGATAAAGACAAACAAGACATTATAGATAAGTTCTCGTTAACACAGAGTAATAATAGTAATGTCAACTGGGATAATGAAGTTATTTTATAGTAAAATAATTAATGCAACTAAAATGTACATCCAAAATAGAACTAGTTAGAAAAATATAAAATGCGCTTGACAAAGTTGCGAAAATTATGTTATAATAGATAACAAAAAGTTAAATTTAAGTGTTTTGGGTTGATAATTTGTGAATTGATATTTTAAATTTAATGAACATCTGAATAAGTCGAATACATTGAGATTGGAGATTGACAATGAGTACATGTGAACAGCTTATTGAAGAGAGAAAACGTTACATAGAAAGTCATGTTAAAACACTTGACAATTTATTAAAGCTTAAAGGTAAAAATCAATTAACGTATATATTGAATATGATTAAGAGTAATGAGATAGATGAATCATTTGACTTAGAAACTGAACTTAACAAAAGAGTGAAATTAGGCTTCAAGACATTAGATATACAAAGGAAATATAAGGAATATAGCAGAGCAAAAGAGCAATATGACAATCATGCTCCTATAACACTGTTAGATGAATATAAGTCACTTTGTGGAACAGTATTTAATATCAGTAATGATTTAGACCACAACAGTTTAAGTTTAGATAATGCTTACAGTATCATAAATAGGATAACAAATAAGTACAGATTGGGAGAAGAAGATTACTATACAATTGCATTCAACCACAAAGATAAATTGTTTATAGCCTCAACTTGTTATAGGAAAATACCAGTTGTAGTAGGTTATGAAAATGAGTATGAGCCTACACGCTTTGAGGGTGAAAGAAAGACACTAGAAATTGTAGGTGGTTGTGGAGATAAAACATCTGACTTTAGAATAGAAATTGTACTATTCAAGGATAATATTGAGGTAGCAGAAGAATGTTATATGTGTAATCACAGTGATTGTCCTAAATTTGCTAAAATAGCAATTAATAAAATATTTAGTGGATATAGAAGTTCAGATAATAGCACAGTTATTTTGTGTGATAAAGAAGATATATGTAAATGTGACAATTTTAAAAATGTATTAAACCCATATAATGCAATAAAGGTTTATGCACTATTGTTACAAGCATACGATAATAGAAGTTATAAAAAGACTAGTGCAGATTATGTCAGAGAAATGCTTGGAGAAAAAGTAGAGAGAACTTTGACACTACCTACAACTACAAGTGATAAAAATGTAATAATTTATGTAGATAGACAATGTAAGTTAAGTAACAATAATTGTGCTCTTGGTACAAAGCATAAAAGTCATGCATCACCTAGAGAACATGAGAGAGCGGGATGTGAAGTACACTACGCCAGTGGAAAAGTAGGTACACGACGGGGTTGTACTGTAAACAAAGGACAAACTAAAACTACATATGAAGTTAGATAATATACATATATGATTATGTTGAAAATTATAGTAAATGTTTCAAAAATTATTGACAAAATTTGGAATTAGTGATATAATGTTATTATGTGGAACTTTATAGTGGACAAGTTGTCAAGAATAGGGAGGCATAAGAATGATAGTAAAGAAGCTTAGAGAAATTTACTCCGTAGACACTATTTCACAGGACAAGGGTTGGAAAAAGATTAATGAAGCTGTAAGTACTATTGATGACGACATTACAATTGACTTCAGTGGAATTAATGTAGTTGAACCTTGGCAATGTGCAGAGTTTAGGACACTGTTGGAAAATCCGAAAGTGCATATGATATTTTCCAATATGGAGTCCATGGTCAAGCGTATACAAATGATGTGTATCATTGAGGGGCTTGACGAGAACCGTATTGTAAACAAGTATGTTGAGGTGCCTAAAGAAAAGACATCCGATGAGAAGAAAATTGAATACAATGGTAAAGAGTTGGCAGAAAAGTATTTCAAAGTTGATACAGAAAACAATGTGGTTACATTCAATGTGAATGACAAGTATAGTCAGATACATAGTACAAACACATTGAATTATGTAGAGTTCGCTATAAGAAAAATTAGTGAAGAAACGGGAATAAAGAAGTTCATCATCATATTAGGTACTATATCAATTCAGAACAATGTGCTTGAGTTCTTAGCAAATATGATTGTAAACTTTAAGATTGAAGGCTTAGAACTATTAGTAGATGCTGACAACGAAGAGACATGTAAGAATCTTGGGTTATTTGTACATATAGCTAATAATTCTAAGTATAACAGTTCTGCTAGATATGATATAATCAGAAAAAGTATCAAGGAAGGCACTCCTGGTATTTTGATTAAGTACAAGAAAAGTAAGGCAGTCGATGAGTTCGGTAGACACGGCAAGGGTGAAGTGGTAAGTAGCCGTATAGCAATATTTAGGGGATTTAAACCTGGTAATAAGACCATAACTACTCAGAGAACATTACCCGATGGTACAGTCAGAGTGGTAAATGAGATACCTTATGTAATGCTTGTTGACACGTATAATAACAATTTGTTTTATACAAAACAGCATTGGATGGTAGAGCATGATAACGAAGAACCTAGGAAGTTAATGCCTGAAAAAGTGGAGATAGGCATGGAAGAAGTTGGATTTGCAGATGAGTTCTTAGGTAGCAAGTATCATTTTATCTTTCCTATACAGGACAAGCCTGAAGAAAGTCAGGTTGTGATTAAAGACCTTGACGACGAGGGTAAGAACATTAAGCAGTTATGTACAATACCTGAAAGAATGAAGATTGTATTCGATGATTGGGGTATAAAGTACGACTTAGAAAGCTTAGATAGAGCAATTGAGAATACAAAAGAACATTTGAAAAATACTGCACAAAATTAATATACAATATAAAATAGGGATACTGGCTGGGGTACCTAGTGTATCCCTATTTTTATACATTTTTATATATTGAGAAAAGATTAAATTTTGAAAGGGTAGACTTATATGGCAAGCAATGAGTACTTAGATAGTTTAATGGCAGAACTGGCATCACAGGGAATAGAGCCACCTAAAAAGTCGAATACAAGTGTAATTAATAATATAAATGATAGAGAATTACAAATAATCATGGATATGGAAAGAGTTACAGGTAAAAAGTACAGTGACGAGCAGAGAAAAATTTTAGAGCATCATGGTAATGCAGCTATATTAGCCTGTGCTGGTAGTGGTAAAACCACAGTGAGTACACATCTCATTGCTAAGCGTATTTTAACCGGCGAGATTAAAGACGTAAATAAACTCATCTATACAACCTATAGTAAAGCTGGTGCAACTGAAATGAAAGAACGTCTTGATATATTATTAAGACAACTTGGGGTTAATTTGAATGTGCAAGTAAGAACATTGCATTCATTTTTCTTACAAGTACTTAGGACATTTGGTGTTACAGCTAATATTATAGACGGTAGCGAAAGAAGTAAAATGATAAGACAAGCATGTAAAGACGCAGAATTTCCATTAAAAGACGACGACTTAATGTTAATTGATAACTTACTTAGTTATCAAGTTAACTGTCTTTTAAGTGATAAGAAAACCATTGATAGTTACGTGAACACTCTTGAAGATTTAACATTAGAGCAATATAGTAAAATTAGAAAGTCATACGCATATCAAAAAGGTGCTAAAAGTGTAATTGACTACGACGATATGCAGAGTTATTTATATCTGTGGTTAGTTAAGTATGCAAAGTCAAAAAATCAGGCTGAACGTGATATAGCTAAGTCTGTACGTGACTATTGTAAGGCTATGTACACTGATTTTTATATTGATGAAGCTCAGGACGTATCAAAAATACAATTTGCGATAGTAAGGGCAATGACAGCAGACCCTAATGACTTATCTAAGTTAGACAGAAATTTAGTGTTTATAGGGGATGATGACCAGTGTATAGCTGAGGGCACTAAGATTAGAACTAGTAATGGCATAAAAAATATAGAGGATATTAAAGTAGGTGATGAAGTAGAAACAGTATTCACTACTGATAAACATGAATATAATGTAGGTTTTTCAAGTGTTAATGCAGTATCATGTAAAACTATAACAGGTAAGATTGTACAGTTAACATTAAGCGATGGTACAATCTTACGAGGTACAGAAGAACATGTGTGTTTTATAAAAGATATACATTCATTATATACTAAACACATTGGGGATAATTGTAGAAAAGAACTGGATAATGAACATGATTCGTTATCAGAGTTTTATGGTTCTGGTATTATCAAATATTACATGCTAGAAATGGGTAAAATAAAGAAAAACATGTATGTACCAGTCATAGTTGATAAAGATGTAATAGATTTGTGTGTAGACAAAGTAGAGTTAATAGATTATACAGGTAAGGTTTATGATTTAAGTGTACCTAAGACAAGAAATTTCGTAGTTAACAACGTAGTAGTTCATAATTGTATTTACCAATGGCGTGGTGGAGACCCGAGTATAATATTAAGTGTAGGGCCTACATTTAATATGCCAACATTCGTATTAAGT
>JAGALE010000482.1 GCA_017625335.1 Lachnospiraceae bacterium | reverse complement strand
TATGAGCTTCCCAAAAATTTCTTTATTGTCTTCGCCTTTGCAGGAGACTCTACTATTACCAAATTATTAGCCATTTTAATTCTACCTTCTTGTTTTTAACTTATTTTCCCTCAATTACATACATTTGCAACTTTCAAACGCTTCAAACTATACCTTATTATTTAATAAAAGGCAAGATTAATTTTAAATATACAAAATATAATATCCTCTATCCGGCTGTTTTATGTATCCTTTATCCTCAAGTACATATAGCAAACTTATGGTTTTTGTAACTCCAAAATGTGTTTTTTGTAATATCTCATCTATATATACCGGTTCAAGGCTCAAACATTCAATTATCACTCTTTCATCACTTGTTAGATTATCTGTTTTATCTATATCTCTATCATTATTTTCATTCAAACTACAATCGTTATTCTTATCATAATTTGTACGCTTTTCGTTTGATTTTTCATAATTAGAAATTCCCACCATATCTTCTATAATATCCTCCGGCTTTGTAGCGCAAATCGCTCCTTCTCTAAGCAATTGATTATTGCCTTCATTCAATTTATCCATCACTCTACCAGGTATAGCATAAACTATCCTCCCTTGTTCAGCCGCATGCTCCGCAGTAATAAGAGAACCACTACCAGATTTCGCCTCCACTATAAGCACTCCATCTGATAAACCACTTATTATTCTGTTTCTTATAGGAAATTGCCATGGATTTGGTTTTACATTCAAGCCATATTCAGATATTACTGCTCCATTATCAACTATTCGTGAATAAAGCTCTATATTAGTCCTCGGATAAGCCACATCAATTCCTGAGCCAAGAACAGCCACTGTATATCCACCATTATCAAGAGCAGCTTTATGCGCTATTCCATCTATACCCAAAGCAAGTCCACTAACAATATTAAACCCATCTTTAGCTATTTTTTCACTGAAATATCTACATATTTCTCTACCATATGTAGACGGATTCCTAGAACCAACTACGCCTATAGTTTTGTTATATTCATTAAGACAATTCTTTATTCTTCCTTTTATATATAAAAGCTGAGGAGGATTATGAATATTCCTAAGCTTTTCAGGATATTGACTTCTTTCAGGATAAAGCATTAATATTCCCTTTTCACTTAACCTGTCATATAGCTCAATAATTTTTCCGTCACTTTTTGATTTGATTATCTGTCTTGCCTTATATTCTCCTACAACTCCATCAATAACCCTTAACCCCGCATCATATATATTCCAAACATTCCCTAAGGATTGTTTTAGTTTAATTACATCTTCAACATTAATTCCTTCTATATTATTAAGCCACAAGTGCTTGATAGTAGAATCATATCCATCTTCAAAGTACTGCATATCATCCATAAATCACACCTCCTCATTATAAAATTTTCCATTATTTTTATAGAACACAGCCTCCATAATATGAGATGATTTTACGTCCTTAGATTCATCTAAATCAGCTATAGTTCTCGCAAGTCTCAGGACTCTATATACCCCTCTTGCACTCAGCTCATCTTTTTTAAATGCATCCATAAGCAAGGCTTCCTCTTTAATGCCAAGCTTTATATATTTCTTTAGTTTCTTTCCATCTAACTGAGAATTAAAATTAATCCCTTCATCCTTGTATCTATATTGCTGAATAATTCTTGCTGTCTCAACTCTAGCTCTTATGTCCTCGGAGCTTTCGCAGCTTTCATTTTGAAACAGAGAACCAAACTCAATTGGCATAACCTCCATAGTGATATCTATTCGATCCAACAAGGGTCCACTAATTTTGCCTTGATATCTTCTTATTTCATAGGGTGTACACTTGCATTTTTTAAGATTTGGGTAATTACCACAGGGGCACTTGTTCATTGCTGCAACAAGCATGAAATCAGAAGGAAAGATGTAGGAAGCATTTACTCTAGATATAGTAATACATCTATCCTCAATAGGCTGTCTCATAACTTCTAAAACATTTTTGTTAAATTCAGGAAGTTCATCTAGAAAAAGTACCCCATTATGAGCTAAGCTTATTTCACCCGGCCTCGGATTAGCACCACCGCCAACCAATGCATGATTAGATATAGTATGATGTGGTGAGCGAAAAGGTCTTTTCATAATAAGTGCATTATTATTATCCAAAAGCCCACTTATACTATAGATTTTTGTAATATCAATACACTCTTCAAAGGTAAGCTTTGGCATAATTGTAGGCAGTCTTTTGGCTAACATAGATTTTCCTGCGCCTGCCGCACCTGTCATAAGTACATTATGAAAGCCTGCCGCAGCAATCTCCATACCTCTTTTTAAGCTTGTCTGTCCTTTTACTTCAGAAAAATCAAGATTATAGTCTTCTTTACTCCCAATATTGATTATGCTTTCATGGTTACATGGCAAAACTTGTATTATTCCCTGTATAAATTCCGCAGCTTCCTGTAATGAGCTCACACCGTAAACCTTCATTCCAGGCACAAGAGCAGCCTCTCGTTCATTTTCCTTAGGTACTATACAGCTTGTCATACCCATTTTCATGCAATGATAAACCATTGGTAGCACGCCGGTAATAGGCTTCACTTCTCCATCAAGTCCTAGTTCTCCTATAACCAATGTCTTTTCCATATCAATTTCAGGAAGAATGCCTATGGCAAGTAAAACGGCCATAGCAACAGGCAAATCAAAGCCCGAACCTTCTTTCCTTATGTCCGCGGGGGATAAATTGATTGTTATGCGCTTAGGTGGCATATGATAACCCGAATTTTTAAGTGCAGTTCTGACTCTTTCGCCGGCCTCTTTAACAGATGAGGACAGAAATCCGACCATAGTAAACATAGGCAAACCATCATTAACGTCCGCCTCCACACTTATTACCTTGCCGTCTATACCGAAGACGGCGCAGCTGTTGATTTTGCTAAACATTATTAAGCTCCTATTCTACCTCTCCAAGTAGCAAAGCTTATATAATAACATATAGCTATGTTATTTACGTTTTTTCTTTTGAACACTGTATCCAAATTTACCAATGTTCTCTCCCAAAGTAAAATATTGGCCATGAGAATACGCAACTAAATTAGATGAATTAAGGTCGAACTTGCCGTTTTCGTCCATATACTTTTCATCAGCCAAAACAGCAGTCACTTCAGCCAAAAACATATCATGACTTCCTAATTCCAAAATATCCTTAACCTTACATTCTATATTTAGAGGACTCTCTTCTATAATCGGAACACTAACAGTATTTGCTTTCCCTTTAGTAAGCTTACAAACAGCAAATTTGTCCATATCACGACCTGATTTAACGCCACAGTAATCCATAGCATATGTCAAATCTTTAGTAACAAGGTTAATAACAAACTCTTGATTTTTCATAAGCAGCTCGTGGGAATACCTAGACTTACGTACAGATATGGAAACCATAGCAGGATCTGAATTAATTGTTCCAGCCCAAGCTATTGTTATTATATTATCATTACCCTGTCCATCACCAACAGTAACCATAACAGCCGGTACAGGATACAACATATTTCCAGGTTTCCAGATTTGCTTAGACATATCGTTATGTTCCTCCAATAATTTAATCAAGCATATTACGAATTTCCTGCATCTTATAATCCATTGCAGTAATTGTATCAGCACACTTTTTTAACTCCTGAGCAATGATTTCAGGATGTTTAAGATTATCCTTTTTATATTTTAGTTTGTGGTCTAAACTAGCCCAAAAATCCATAGCTATAGTTCTAAATTGAACCTCTACCTTCATATATTTCTTCTGCTTTGATAAAAATATAGGTACTTCAATTATAAGGTGAAGACTTCTATATCCATTCGATTTTGGATTTCTTATATAATCCTTAACCTGAACCACCTTGATATCATCCTGTTTTGTAAGAAGCTCGGACACAGCATATATATCCTCAGGAAATGAGCATATAACTCTTACTCCTGCTATATCCGTAAGATTTTCAACTATATTATCTATAGTTATATCCAAACCTTTCTTCTTCATCTTACCAACTATACTAATAGGTTTTTTTAATCTGCATTTGATGGATTCAAAAGGATTTCTATTATGCTGCATAGCAAATTCATTATTCAATACCTTTAGCTTTGTTTCAATCTCCATCAAAGCACATTCATAATACATCATCAAATCCATGAAAGGCTGCATATTCTGAAGAACCTGTTCAGGATTATCAGAATTCATAAGCACCTCCATGCCCATATCTGAAACTACACTCATTGTAAAACACCCCTAACCATAATCTATTCTACATATTAGTAGAACACTTCCTCTAAGCATAGCCCCTTTGCAGGCGCAAGAAGCTTAAAGGCTTGTCGATTTCTTTTATCTAGTATATTTTTTATCTCTTCTATCTCAATACGACCTGCGCCAACCTCAACCAAAAGCGCAGTTATTTTCCTTACCATATGATACAAAAAACCATCGCCCGTATACTCTATGGTAATTATATCAGATTTACAGTTTATATTAATAGCATAAATTGTCCTAACAGAGGATTTCTTAGTTTTCATATCTGATAAGCTTCTAAAATCAAACTGACCTACAAGACTTAAAGCCGCCTTATTCATTAACCCAATATCAAGCTTATCCTCCATATGCCAAGAAAACTTTCTGAGAAACACATTAGCTTTATCCCCTATATCCAATGTATAGGAATAAGTCTTTTTCTTGGCAGAAAGCCTAGCATGAAAATTATCCTCTACTATTCTAACCTCTTTAATTCTTATATCCTCTGGAAGATACTTATTCAAGTATGACATTATCCTTTCAGGTGTCATATCAGTATCAAGATATACATTTGCTATTTGTCCCTTAGCATGAACACCTGCATCAGTTCTTCCCGAGCCATGAAGTTCTATATATTCATCAGTTTGGCACATAGTCATAAGGCAACAAGATACCTTTTGTTCTATGGTATTAGCTGTATTGCCCTGTCTCTGCCAACCGCTATATCTGCC
The DNA here is from genome assembly GCA_017625335.1 of Lachnospiraceae bacterium. Lineage (GTDB taxonomy): Bacteria > Bacillota > Clostridia > Lachnospirales > Lachnospiraceae > Coprococcus_C. Next base: position 2,765 of record JAGALE010000482.1, on the reverse strand, counting down.
TCCATCATACTCTATGGACAGCAAATAATTTTTCTTCATAAGCACTATACTCCTCAAAATATTAAGGCTAACAACAGAATGATATACACATAGCTCATCCTTTAACAGCCCTTACAAAGCATAATATATGCATATAGCAACAAGCATAAGGTCACTATAAATTCCAAAAAACCTGCAATAAAATAAGATATTATTATTCCAACAGCCATAAACAGGCAACCATATCCAACTAAAGCTCTCATACTACCTCTTACAAACCACTTAAAAAAGCAGTCTTCAACACTACCAACCTTAGTTAATTATATGCCACCTTACACTTAATGAGACTAAAATGTTTCCTCTGTTGCAACCTCAGATATTGCCTGCTCTACCTTAGCCTCTTCCTCTGGGTTCTTGCCACTCTTTCCAAGCATACCTGCAACCTTATCCACAACCTCAGGAACCATATCAATAATCTTACTCATAGTGTCTTCACCCTTAACGCTAACCATCTTCGCCTTGCCATTCTGAATAACCAAAACTGCTGAAGGAGACATCTTTCCTCCCATACCACCACCGGCAGAGGTCTTTCCTCCATCCTTTGCAAATGCTCCGGCAGCAACACCGAAATTAACATCTACAAGTGGTAAAATTATTGTATCTCCCACCTGTGTTGGCTCACCTACCACTGTCTTAGAAGTAAGTAATGTATCCATCCCCTTAAATAATGAACCTACTGTCTGATTAAAATCTGCCATAATTTATACCTCCTTTTTCCTATTACCCTTAAAAATCTTTTTTGCTACTAAAATTGTTCTCCATATATTAATATTTAATACAATTCTTATGATATAACCTAATCTTATGTGACCTTTCATGAGAATCTCTGCATCTATAATCTTCTCATAAAAATCCGGTTGTAACGAAAAATGCTTACTATACACAAATGGAAGCAAGCTTAAATATCCTGTAACCTGTCCGGTTTTGCAAGGATCTCCAAAGCCATATCTAATATAACCTTTTACCTTACGAGGACCTATGTGTTTAACCAAGCCAATTAGATATTTTTTTAAATATTTTCTTGTCTTTACTGTACACTTTAAATTCCAAAAGCGTTTAAATTTCACTATATTTTTCTTTAGTTTACCAAGCTTAGAATCAATTTTTTGTTCAATGCTTTCAGGATTGAAATTCTCAAGCTTAGCCTTAAAGCTATTAAACTTGTCCTTTAATCCTATGACAAACGCCTTTAATCTTCCTATGAAGCTTTGCTGTTCTTTAGGCACATCTTTATCAATGTCATCATCAAACAAATCAAACTGTTCCATATGGGAGAAATCATCATATTCCTCCTCATTATCAGTATAAGTATCAGTTAAAATATCAGTTTCTATTGAGTTACCATTTATTAAATCATTGGTAGCTTCGATTTTAATTTCATCTAAATTTTCATTTGAATCATTAACATGCGATATCTGCCCTTTGGATATACCTGCGTTATCATTTACAGCTATGTCTGTGTTAATTTCACCAATGTCATCCACTAAAACAGTATTCACATTTTCTACAGCTTGTTTATTAGCCTTCTTAGCTTTTTTTACTTTCTTAGGTTTTTTCTCTTTTCCTAAATTAAGCTTTATACCAGCTAATCTCACACTATAATCTAAGGTTTTCGTCTCCTGTTCAAAGAAAAACCGAGCAGAAGCTATCAAGAAGCTTACTTTACCATGTATAACGGCATTATCATGATATTTTACATCAAATTTGTACCTTATAGGTGAAAATAGCACAAGCAAAATCAAAAGCAATACTATACCTAATAAAGCAAGTATCACCCACAATAAAATTTTAAGAATTGTTAAAATTGCATGTAGCATATATACACCCTATATTCCAAAAAATTTTCTCACATCAAAATCACAATCAGCATCATATAAATCCTGAGTTATACTTAGAACTATCTCCTGAGCCATAGCCTTATCCGGCGCAAAACCTAAAACAACTATATCCTTCTTTATGCCTTTATAAAATGCCTGTTGAAACTGTTTGTAATCATATATCTCCATAAGGCCATCACCGAACACAGGAAGACACACTAAGGTCAGCTTAAGCTTTTTTACATTATACTTAAGCCTTTTTGCCAAATACTTGGCCTCATCCTCTGTATATCCATATGTATAAACAGTATCAACAACCTTCATAGCTTATGACCTTTCAAATCAAAACATCTAATAACTATATCTATCTTATACTATAAACTTACACATCTTCCTCTATAATCTCACATATAAGCTTATCACAAGCTGTAAGCTCACTGTCGTTCTTACAGTTACCTAAAACGTAATCGAAATAATTCTTAATTTCCTGTTGTGTATCAAGGAAAATCGGCATTGCTGCTAGTATCTTACACATAATACTTCTCACAACAATCATGCTCTTATCCTTAAAATAATCCGCAAAGGCCGCTGTAAGCTCTTCTTTAAGCTTTCCAATATAATCACTGTCTGCAGTCTTAGAATCAGCATTAAATTCCTTCTTTAAATCTATGAATAAGCTGCTTGAAACTAGCTTTTCAACTGTTTTTAACGTTTTTATATCCTCAATTAACGCTTCTCCTAAGCCCTCGCCCTTTACTGCAACATCATCTAATGCAGTCTCTAAAATCATAACATTCTCATAGACATATTCCTGAGCACCCTCTAAGGACATAAATGCATCCATAAGTTCATCAGCAGAATCCTCTGAAAATGAATTAACACATGTATCTATTATTTTAACTGCAGAAT
>JAGALE010000481.1 GCA_017625335.1 Lachnospiraceae bacterium | reverse complement strand
GCATATTCAATACCAGTCTTAAAAGCATCCAATGATTCTAATCCCTGCTGTGTTAATAGCTGATTAAGAGCAATATAATATTCCTTATTCTCCACATATTTAACACTTATTTCAACATCACGATGCTCTGCGTTATTAATTAAAATAACTGTAACATAATCCTTATTATTTTGAATTTCCTTAACTCCGGCATCTTCTAATGTCATTACGCCACTACCTAATGAATTTACAGTACCAGAGTAATCCTCAAATTTTCCAACCTTATCAGTTTCCTCAGCCTGCTTAATACCCTTCACAGCTGATTGCTCATAAGCACTACCATTTGTAATATAATAGTCAACATATTCATCAGATATACCTTCGTAGGTCATAAATGATGTCATTGCATGAACAGCTAACTCTGTTTCATTATATTCAAATGGTTTATCATACTTTTCTTCACAACCAGCAAGAGAGAACATAACAGCTAACATGGAAACTAATACTAATAACTTTTTAATTTTCATTTAGTTGTCACCTCTCTTATACTGCACCATGCTTCTTGTAAGGTCTATCCTCATTCTTTGTATAAAGCATATCAAGCGCAGCAATTATTCTCTTTCTAGTAGCATCAGGCTCGATAATATCGTCAATATAACCTCTCTTTGCTGCTGACATAGCACTTGACTGAAGCTCAGTATACTTAGCTTTAAGCTCAGCAACACAAGCTACCTTATCATCTGCTGCAGCAATTTCCTTTTCGTACATTATCTTAACAGCCATTTCAGGATCCATAGTACCAATCTTTGCTGTAGGCCATGCATAAACCATATCAGCACCAATAGCCTTTGAATTCATAACTGTATAAGCTGTACCAAATGCTTCACCCATAACAACAGTAATCTTAGGTACAGTTGCATTAGCAAATGCATATGTAAGCTTAGCTACAGATTTAGCAATATTCTTCTCGTTATCAATTGTTGCAACAAATCCCTTTGTATTAACTAATGTAAGAACAGGAATATCAAATGCATCACAGAAGTTAACAAAGTCAGATGCAATGTTAGCGCCTTCAGCTGAAAGCATATCACTTCCACCTTCAACCTGATTAGCAACACATCCTACTGTATCACCATTTAACTTAATAAAACCAATAACAATATCCTTTGCGAAGTTCTTATTAACCTCAAAGAAAACATTATTGTCTGCAATATTCTGTAATACTGCTCTACCATCCTTAACAAATCCATCAAGATTTGGAATGATTCTATTCAAATCATCATTACACTCTGAAGAAGCATCTACCTGATTATTTGATGGAAGCATATTCACAAGAGTTCTAATCTGAGTTAAAACAGCCACATCATCCTCGCATACATCATCTACAAGTGATGTATTGTTGCTTAAATATTCCGCACTTGCTGTATCAAGCTTAGTTGAATTATTACCGGCTAATGCATTAGGGCTGTTAACAAAAAGCTTTGAGCCTTCTGAAGTCATAAAAGTAAAATCAGTTAATGCAGGAATAAGAGCTGTTCCACCACCACAATTTCCAAATACAGCTGTAATCTGTGGAATAACACCTGATGCAAGTGTCTGCTTGAGATATAATTCACCAAAAGCATTCATAGCATCTGTTGCCTCCTGAAGTCTAAGACCTGCACAGTCAATAAGACCTATAACAGGCGCTCCTACCTTCATAGCCATGTCATAAATCTTAGCAATCTTCTTAGCGTGCATCTCTCCTACAGCACCACCAAGAACTGATGCATCCTGGCTATAAACATAGACAATTTTGTCACCTATTACTCCATAGCCAGTGATAACACCGTCTTTAGGAGTTTCAGTTTCCTGCATGTTGAAATCTGTACTTCTAGCTGTAACATAAGCGCCAACTTCAACAAAGCTTGAGTCATCAAGTAATGCATTAATTCTATCACTTGCTGACATAGTAAGTTTGTTACTCATTTTACGTCCTCCGTTTATATTTATTTTAGGTCTTATCCGAAAATAAAACCAATTTAATCCGATTATAATAATAACCCTTTTCTGCTTTTATTTCAAGCTATTATTACAATAAATTTCATTCTTTACCACAAAATATACTACTGTAAAAAACATAAGCCCTTCCTTGAATGAAAGGGCTTACCATTTAATCATCTTTTAATTTAAATTTACCAGAATAGGATTTCTCTTGCGAGGCGTCTTCATATTCGTCATTATCTTCATAATCATATTCATTATCATCATCAACTGATTTATCTTCTTTATGATTATTGTCACTAAAAACATCTCTGTTCTCAACCTTATGAGCCTCATAAAAGTTTTTGTTAAATATTGGATCATCATTATAATGATTTTGTGGTATATCATTTAATCTTTCTATTCGTTTCTTTTTGCTTTCGTTATATTCAGCAACAAAAGCCAACGTAGGCACAATAATCATAATTAGACTAACAAGAAAAACAAGAATATAATAAATTCTTTTTTGCGAAGTATCAATATCAAAATATATTACATCGTCTGAATCATATTGCAATAACCACACTGCCGAATCATAATATTCTCTAATCTCTGAATCAATTTTCCTAACAGTACCACTAACAACAATAGGCTCTGGAGGAACATCTGTCTCACCTGATAAATATCGTTGAGATGCTTTAATAAAATCCTCAATTTTATAATATTCGTTAGTAGCTCTCTTAGTACAAATTGACACCAATGAGCCATCTTCCAAAACTCCAACCGCATGCCAAGTAACAGTTCTTCTTCCTCTCCTACCTCTAGTTGTAAGCTCAGCATACCAATCAACACAATAATACAACTCAGCCTCTACGTGTTTTCCAACTTTTATTTCTCCCCGGCTTAAATCATTTATGTTCGTAGCTTCACCCGTAAAAACATACCCTAAATCTTTTATAGATATTAATAAAATCAGTACACCAAAAACAAAAATTGCCCCCAAGGATATTTGCTTCTTTTCCATTATGCAATCTCCTTATCATATATTGTAATCCCATATAAAACAAACTTAATCATCTTTTTCACAATTTAGAATTTTATATAAATTAGAATAATCTCTTCCCTCATTTTTAATTTCGGCAATATTCACAAGCTGATTAGACAATAATTTATACACGCGATAACACTCTTTATCCAAAACAGATAAATGCTTTTGAACAGTATCAATATCACATCTTTCTACCGGTCCGGTTAGAGCAACTTCACAATTTGTCTCATAAAGCTTCTTGGCATTATTAATAAACAATGGTTTAAGAGCCAAATCAACCTCATCATCATCGAATCCACATTTCATTAATAATTCTTGAGCCATATGATATAAGCCAATAACTAAATTACTTGAAAACACAGCCGCCCCATGATACTTAATCTTATCATCAGGTGATATAATCTTAACCTTATGTCCTAGATTTTCAAACATAGCCTTTAGAACCTCTAAATACTCTATATCACCTTCAAGTGTTATAAAAGAATCTCCAAAATCCTTATAGGCTTCTTTCTTTGAATTAACTGCATATATGGGATGAACCGAATACATATACGCTTCAGGAAATATATTCTTCATCTGGGCAGATGATAACACTCCACTTGTATGACATATTATTTTACCTTTAGCAGCATCAGAACACTCTTTAATTAGGTGAACAACATTTGTAATTTCACCATCAGGAACGGTAATAAATAATATATCACTTGTTTCTAATAATTTATCAAAAGAATCAAAATAATTGGAATTAGTAAACTTAGCAGCATCAATAGCGCTTAATAAATTTTTACTGTAGTATCCTACTAATTTAATTTTATCAGAATGATTCAGAGAAAAATGCTTACCAAGGGTATATCCCATTTTCCCTGCACCAATGATACCAATTTTCATAATTTATTCCTTTACTTTTGTTCAGCTAAAACACCTTTGTTTTTAACAAGGTAGTCAATAAGGGAAATAACTGTAAGTGCTAAAGCTGCGTAAATCAGAACATTCTCAATTATAGACACAACATTTCCACCAAAATTACACATTACAAATATTATCATCACCATCTGCACAACAGTCTTAACCTTACCCCACCATCCAGCAGCAATAACAACACCGTTATCTGATGCAACAAGCCTAAATCCACTTATAATAAACTCCCTAGCTATAATGATTATAACAACCCATGCAGGAATCCTATCAAGCTCAATAAGGGCTATCATGGCCGAACAAACAAGAAGCTTATCAGCCAGTGGGTCCATAAATTTCCCAAAATTAGTTATAAGATTATATTTTCTTGCTATCTTTCCATCCAACATATCTGTTAAGCTGGCAATTACAAATATAGCTACAGCAATCCACTTTCCATAGGGAATTGCTTCAACCATAAGAGCTACAAGAAAAAATGGTATTAAAATCACTCTTAATATTGTTAATTTGTTAGGTAAATTCATTAGTCTACTACGCCTCCTATCAGGTCATAAGGCCCTGCCTCATCTATTTTTACTTTTACAATGGTACCGGACATAAGCTCATAATCGCAATTTATGAACACAAGTCCATCTACATTTGGAGCATCTCTATAGGTTCTACCAACATAGATATCATCATCAGGTGAATATCCTTCAACGATAACGTCCATAATCTTACCTATTAATTCCTGATTCTTATCATAAGAAACCTCTTGCTGAAGCTCCATTATCTCATCTCTCCATACATTTGCCAAATCAACTGATACCTGGTCAGCAAATTCAGCTGCAGGAGTACCTTCTTCTCTCGAATAGGTAAACACTCCTATTCTATCTAATTCCATCTCATCTATAAATTCCAAAAGTCTCTCGTGATCTTCAACAGTTTCTCCCGGAAAACCTGTTATAAGAGATGTTCTAATGGCTATATCCGGTACCTTGCTTCTCAGCTTTGATATAACATTTTTTATAGATTCCTTATCTGTTTTTCTTCCCATCCTATGAAGTATATTATCCTCAGAATGCTGAAGTGGCATATCAATATATTTACATAGCTTCTTCTCTGATGCAAACAAATCAATTAGCTCTTCATCTATCTCTTCAGGATAACAATACATAAGTCTTATCCATTCTATGCCTTCAATCTTAGCAAGCTCGCTAACAAGCTTAGGAAGGGATTTTTTACCATATAGATCAATTCCATAGCAAGTGGTTTCCTGAGCAACAAGTATAAGCTCTTTTATCCCTTGTGATGCCATATAAGTTGCTTCCTTTACGAGCTTTTCCATAGGTACACTTCTATATCTTCCTCTAATATGAGGAATTACACAGTAGGTACAATATTTGTTACAGCCCTCGGCAATCTTAAGATAGCCCATAAATGTTCCTGATGTAATAACTCTGTTAGAATCAACAGTGGCCAATCTATCTAACTCATCATAGACAGAAACCTTTGATTTATTATTGTCAGAATTCTCAAGCGCTTCAATAACGTGAATAATTTTGTCGAAGCTAGTTGTACCAATGCAGGCATCAACCTCGGGAATTTCATCAAAAATTTCATCCTTAAATCTTTGGGCAAGACAACCTGTTACTATCAGATATTTCAAGCGTTCTTTTTTTAGCTCAGCCATTTCAAGAACAGTATTAACACTCTCCTCCATGGCGTCATGAATAAAACTACATGTATTTACAATAACAACATCTGCTTCAGATTCTTCGTTAGTAATATTATATTTATTATCACGAAGCAATCCCAACATTGCTTCACTGTCACATAGGTTTTTATCACAACCTAATGATACCATTAATATATTCATAGATTAATTTAAACCTGCTTCCACACAATTATTCATAAGCATTGCAATAGTCATAGGACCAACACCACCTGGAACAGGTGTAATTGCACCTGCAATAGGCTCAACAGATGCATAATCAACATCACCGCAAAGCTTATTATTCTCATCTCTATGTATACCTACATCTATAACTGTAGCACCTTCTTTTACATATGATGCATCAATCATTCTAGGCTTTCCAATAGCGACAACTAATATATCTGCTCTCTTACAAACTTCCTTAAGATCCTTAGTTCTTGAATGACAGATTGTAACTGTACCATTTTCTCTAAGTAAAAGCATACTCATAGGCTTACCCACAATATTGCTTCGACCTATTACAACACATTCCTTTCCGGAAATCTCAATATTTGAACGCTTAAGAAGCTGAATAACACCTGCAGGAGTACATGATATAAAACCCTTCTGACCAATACTAAGAGCACCAACACTTGCAGGATGAAAACCATCTACATCTTTAGACGGACTAATAGCATTAATTACTTTCTCTTCATCAATATGCTTTGGTACAGGTAACTGAACAAGAATACCGTGTACACTATCATCCTTATTAAGCTTATCAATTATATCAAGAAGCTCAGCTTCTGTTGTTTCCTCAGGAATCTCATAAGCAAGAGACTTAATTCCAATATACTCACATGCTTTTTTCTTATTTCCAACATATACTGTGGATGCAGGATCATTACCAACCTGAATAACCGCAAGACAGATTTCCTTTCCTTCTTCTTTTAATTTAGAAACCTTTTCCTTAAGCTCATCCTTTATCTGCTGCGAAATAAGCTTACCATCTATTATTTGTGCCATTTTAATATCCTCCTTATATATTATATATACTCTTTATTTTTTATAAGTTGTATACCATTCAAATCCACCAATATCATCATGTACCATAAAATCACACATATAATATTCTTGTCCATCAACGGTAAAAATATAGTAGGTAACCATAGAGTTTTCCTTCACCTCTGGATTTCCTAACACTTGAACAACATCCTGAATATTAACGCCTGTTTCAGTAAACAAATGCTGTTCTTTTCTTAAATATATTGCATCATCTGAAAGATTAGCAATCTCGTCAATAAATTTCATATCAGACTCATCTTCGGTAGTCATCCAACCACCTCTACTATGGTGATATGAACCTAAATAATTACCACTCTCATCATAAGCCTCAACAACTAAGTCTCTCCAATAATTTCTTGTATCAACAGATGTGTATAAATCACTTATTTCCTTAGTAACAGATGAAACATTAGCTGTATTAGACGACTTATAATATATTCTTGCAAAATAATAAATATATGTACCATCTGATACTGAAATATCAATATTATACTTTTGTTCTAGCGATAATATATCCGAACAAACCACATCATTTATATAATTATAATACTGAATGTCAAAGTTACTGCCTTTATTCTCAGTAGAACCAAAGGATGAACCATCAATTAGGATTTCATTCATATAGCTTGTCACATAATATTCAAACCCATATTCTTTATCCTTGAAATAGCATATAATTTTCTCATCATCTGGCTTTTCAGTCCTCAATAATGTAGCTTCTCCATATCGATCATTAGAATATTTAACTATATCCTTTTCTGATGCAACCGAACAACCAACCAAAGACAGAAAACTTAGCAAAATTATAATTATGGTAATTATCCTTTTCCCCATATTACCCCCGTAACAGTTAATCACTACTAGAATAAACCGTTAATTACTCCATTATCATCTACAAATATTCTCTCGGCTGCTGGTACCTTAGGAAGTCCTGGCATAGTCATAATTGCTCCTGTTATGGCAACTACAAAACCAGCACCTGCACTTACATATACTTCACGAATATTTACTGTAAAGCCTTCAGGTCTTCCGAGAAGTGACGCATCATCAGAAAGAGAATACTGATTCTTGGCCATACATACAGGCATATTACCCATACCCATAGCCTCTATCTTAGCAATAGCATTAGATGCCTCCGATGAATATGTTACATCCTTAGCACCATAAATCTTGGTTGCTATAGTAGATATCTTATCCTTAATGGACAAATCATCCTTATATAAAACCTTGAAATTACTTTCTTTTGTCTCTAAAGTATTAAGAACAGCATTTGCAAGGTCTATTCCACCTTCGCCGCCCTTTTCCCAGACATTAGCAAGAGCAAAATCACAATTTCTATCCTCACAGAACTTCTTAACGAACTCAAGCTCTGCATCTGAATCTGTAATAAATCTGTTAAGTGTAACAACAACAGGAACACCATATATCTGAAGATTTTCAATATGCTTTTCAAGGTTAACAATACCCTTTGCAAGAGCATCCAAATTCTCGCTATTCAAATCCGCCTTTGCAACTCCACCATTATACTTTAAAGCTCTTACTGTAGCTACTAATACTACTGCATCAGGCTTAAGTCCTGCCATACGGCACTTAATATCGAAGAACTTCTGGGCACCAAGATCCGCACCAAAGCCAGCCTCAGTAATTACATAATCTGCAATCTTAAGAGCTGTCTTGGTTGCTCTAACAGAGTTACAACCATGAGCAATATTAGCAAACGGACCACCATGAACTATTGCAGGTGAATGCTCTAATGTTTGAATAAGGTTAGGCTTAATTGCATCCTTAAGTAGTGCTGCCATAGAGCCTACACAATTAAGCTCTCCTGCTGTAACAGGCTCGTTATCGTAGTTATATGCAACAATTATCTTAGATAACCTATCCTGAAGGTCATTAATATCCTCTGCAAGACAAAGAATTGCCATAATTTCAGAAGCAACAGTAATAACAAACCCATCCTGACGAACTACACCATCAGCCTTTTTACCCATTCCTACTATAATACTTCTAAGAGCTCTATCATTCATATCAAGACAACGCTTGAATACAATTCTCTTAGGATCAATTCTAAGGGCATTACCCTGATGAATATGATTATCCATAACAGCAGCCAAAAGATTATTAGCTGATGTAATTGCATGAAAGTCTCCTGTAAAATGAAGATTTAAGTCCTCCATAGGAACAACCTGAGAATAACCGCCTCCTGCAGCACCACCTTTAACTCCAAAGCATGGTCCTAAAGATGGCTCTCTTAAAGCAATTATGGATTTCTTACCAAGCTTATGCATTGCCTGACCAAGTCCTACAGTTACTGTAGTTTTACCCTCTCCTGCCGGAGTTGGGTTAATAGCTGTAACAAGAATTAGCTTTCCGTTTTTATTATCCTTCACCGAATCCATATACTCATCAGATAACTTTGCTTTGTACTTTCCGTACATTTCAAGGTCATCCTCCGTTATTCCAATATTTGCAGCAACATCCTTAATATTAAGAAGCTGCGCCTGCTGTGCAATCTGAATATCTGTTAACATATTTAATCTCCTACTCTCTCTTTATAAACTCACATAAATTATTTAATATAACAACATATGATAAAGAATAATCTCTCTCGTATATTATCATCCATTGTTACTTCAATAATAAGCAATTACTCTCATATTCCTTTTAAGAAATAATTATAGATTATTCTCTACATAGTTCTCAAACTCCTCAAGTGTCATAAGTACTTTTCTAGGCTTTGTTCCTTCTTCAGGTCCAACTACACCTGCATCCGAAAGCTGATCCATAATTCTAGCAGCTCTATTAAAGCCTATTTTATATACTCTTTGTAGCATACCAATAGATGCTTTATCCTTACCTATAATAAATTTTCCTGCATCTACAAAGTATTCGTCTACATCCGGCTCAGCACTAGCAATTCCTGAACTACCTGTTGTACCGGAACTTGCAATTTCCTGTGATATCTTATCATCATAAG
>JAGALE010000480.1 GCA_017625335.1 Lachnospiraceae bacterium | reverse complement strand
TGTGACTATTTCAACTGATAGATTTTCAGTATATGCATTGTACAGAATTATTGAGACTAAGAAGGAATATACTGTTAAGTGGATAGATGGAGATGGTAACATAATGAAGACCGAAACTGTTGTAGAGGGAGAAAAGGCAACACCTCCTACAGAGACTCCTAAGAAGTCAGAGACTGATAAGTATACTTATGTATTCTCGGGTTGGGATACTGATTATAGCAAGATAAGTAAGGATACTGTTATTTCAGCTTGGTTTGTTGCAAAAGAGAAAGAGGTTAAACCGCCAGCAACTGAGGCGCCAACAACAGAGACTCCTAACACAACAGATACACCGGTAGATAAGCCATCGAATAATACTGAAGCAAGTAAAGATGATGCTGATAAGGAAGATATAACTAAGGAGCCAACTAATTATCCATATATGGGTTCTGGTATTTCGCCACAGACTGGTGATGCAGCACCGATAGTTGCGATTATGGCATTGATGCTTATATCTGGAGCGGGATTGATTATAGTCAATAAAAGAAGAAAAGAAGATTAAAATTGATTTATAATTGATTCAATTATAAAGACAAAATTTACCATACATAATATTTTGAGTATTTCAAATAATACTATCAAGACATAAGTCTTAAATAAATAATAAATATTTGGAGGTAAATTAATATGTCAAACACAAATTCAAACAATTATGCTGCACCAAATGCTAAGGAAGCAATGAATAAGTTCAAGATGGAGGTTGCTAGCGAGCTTGGTATCAACCTTAAGAATGGTTACAATGGTGACTTAACTTCACGTGAGAACGGTTCAATTGGTGGAGAGATGGTTAGACAGATGATTAAGAGACAGCAGGAGCAGATGTCTAATAAGTAATTATTTGATATAGCTTATAATTAATCATCACAATAAAAGGCTTGTTTAAATATATGTAATTATTTTCATAATAAAAGCATATATATTAGACAGGCCTTTTTATTTTAATATTTTTAAACTAATAGTTTATGATTTTTGCCATTATATTTACAGAAAAAATATAGACTTGTCTTGATTCTTATGATATAATCCAATGAATAGTGCGTTTTGCAATATAAGGAGGAAAGACAAATGAGTTTATCAGTTGAAAAATTAGAAGGAAGCATGGCGAAGCTTACTATTGAGGTGCCAGCAGAAGAATTTGACAAGGCTATGACAGCTGCTTATCACAAGATTAAGAATCAGGTTAATCTTCAGGGATTTAGAAGAGGAAAGGTTCCTCAGGCTATGATCGAGAAGGTATATGGACCAGAAGTATTCTATGATGAGGCTGCTAATAGACTTATTAACGAGTATTATCCAAAGGAATTAGAGAACTGTGAGGAAGATATAGTTTCTAATCCAGAGATAGATGTAGAGCAGATTGGTAAGGGTCAGAACTTTATCTTTACTGCAGTTGTTGCAATTAAGCCAGAGATTAAGCTTGGTGAGTATAAGGGTGTTGAGATTGAGAAGATTCCTACAGAGGTAACTGAGGATGAGGTTCAGGCTGAGATTTTAAAGGCTCAGAAGGAGAACGCAAGAATAGTACCTGTTGAGGATAGAGCAGCACAGATGGATGATGAAGTTCTCATCAACTTTGATGGTTATATGGATGGTGAGGCTTTCGAAGGTGGAAAGGGTGAGAACTATAAGCTTACTCTTGGTTCACATTCATTTATCGATACTTTCGAGGATCAGATTGTTGGTAAGAAGATTGGTGAAAGCTTTGATGTTAATGTTACATTCCCAGAGGAGTATCATGCAGCTGATCTTGCAGGTAAGCCGGCAGTTTTCAAGGTAGATCTTCTTGGAATCAATGCTATGGAGTTACCTGAGTTAGATGATGACTTCGCATCAGAGGTTTCTTCATTTGATACATTTGCAGAGTACAAGGAAGATGTTAAGAAGGTACTTGAGGTTAAGAAGGAGAAGCAGGTTAAGTCAGATAAGCAGGCTAAGATTCTTGAGAAGCTTTCTGAGACAGCAGAGGTTGAGCTTCCTGATGCTATGGTTGAGTATCAGCAGGAGCAGATGTTCGCTGAGTTTGAGCAGAGCATGATGTATCAGGGACTTCAGATGGAGCAGTATTTAAAGCTTACTAATACATCTAAGGAAGAGTTAATGGATAGAATTAAGCCAGATGCAATTGCAAGAATTAAGACTGGTCTTATTCTTGAGGAGGTTGTAAAGCTTGAGGGCATTACAGCTACTGATGAAGAGTTCGAGGAGCAGCTTAAGAACATGGCTAACGCTTATCAGATGGATGTTGAGAAGATTAAGGAAATCATGGGAGATAAGGAAGCAAACTCAGTTAAGAAGGATGTATGCTCTAGAAAGGCTCTTGAGTTCTTAGTAGATAATTGCAAGGAGGTATAATCCATGTCATTAGTGCCTATGGTGGTTGAGCAAACCAGTAGAGGTGAACGCTCATACGATATTTATTCAAGACTATTAAAGGATAGAATAATATTTTTGGGAGACCAGGTGAATGATACAACAGCAAGCTTAGTTATAGCGCAGCTTTTATTCCTTGAGTCTGAGGATCCTACAAAGGATATAAGCCTTTACATTAACAGTCCAGGTGGCTCAGTTAGTGCAGGTATGGGTATATACGACACAATGAATTATATTAAGTGTGATGTTTCGACAATCTGTGTTGGAATGGCTGCAAGCATGGGTGCATTTTTGCTTGCTGGTGGCGCGAAGGGTAAGAGATATGCTCTTCCTAATTCAGAGATTATGATTCATCAGCCTTTAGGTGGTACAAAGGGTCAGGCATCTGACATAAAAATTCATGCAGACCACATTATTAAGACAAGAACAAAGCTTAACACATTGTTAAGTGAGGCAACTGGAAAGCCACTTGATATAATTGAAAGAGACACTGAGAGAGATAATTTCTTAAGTGCACAGGAGGCTTTGGAATATGGTCTTATTGATCATGTTGTCACAAGCAGACAATAAATTTTAAAGAGGTGGCTTAAATGGCTAATCGTACTGACGATAGAAAGAAACCTAGATGCTCCTTTTGTAATAAAACCCAGGAGCAGGTAAGAAAGTTAATAGCAGGTCACAATGTATATATTTGTGATGAATGTGTAGACATATGCTCTGAAATCATTCAGGATGAATTTGAAGATGATTTTATTGATACAGAGATTAATCTTTTGAGACCTAAGGAAATTAAAGAATTCCTAGATGACTACGTTGTTGGTCAGGAAGCGGCTAAGAAGGTTTTGTCTGTAGCTGTTTATAATCATTATAAGAGAATTCTTGCTGAGAAGGATTTCGATGTAGAGCTTCAGAAGAGTAATATTATAATGATTGGACCAACTGGTTCAGGAAAAACATATCTTGCTCAGACATTAGCAAAGCTTCTTAATGTTCCATTTGCAATAGCAGATGCTACAACACTTACAGAGGCAGGTTATGTTGGTGAAGATGTAGAGAATATTTTGCTTAAGCTTATTCAGGCTGCAGATTATGATGTTGATAGAGCTCAGTGTGGAATTATCTACATTGATGAGATTGATAAGATTACCAAAAAGTCTGAGAATGTTTCTATAACAAGAGACGTATCAGGTGAAGGTGTACAGCAGGCACTCCTTAAGATTATAGAAGGAACTGTTGCATCTGTACCACCTCAGGGTGGTCGTAAGCATCCTCAGCAGGAGTTTATTCAAATTGACACTACTAACATTTTATTTATTTGTGGTGGTGCATTTGAAGGTATGGACAAGATTATTGAGAATCGTGTAGGTAAAAAAGCTATCGGCTTTAACGCAGATGTTATATCTAAGACTAAGGAACAAGATAGCGAATTGCTTAAGCTTGTTCAGCCTGGCGACTTTATTAAGTATGGACTTATTCCAGAGTTTATTGGTAGAGTACCTGTTTCTGTAACATTAGATTTGCTTGATGAAGAAGCTTTGGTTCGTATCTTATCAGAGCCAAAGAGTGCAATTTGTAAGCAATATATGAAGTTATTTGAATTAGACGGTGTTGAGCTTGAGTTTGAACACAGTGCACTTACAGCTATAGCTAAGGAAGCTATGGAGAGAAAGACTGGTGCTAGAGG
>JAGALE010000479.1 GCA_017625335.1 Lachnospiraceae bacterium | reverse complement strand
CAATCTAATCTCTCGTAGCTTCTTACTACTATTCTGCTTGCATTGTCAGATTTTAATGCACCCATTAACACCGAATTTTCAACCAATGGCTCTATGGTGTTAAATGGCACCAGAAAATCTGTAACCTTATCCTCCACCGTTATCTCCAAGTCAGGATTTTTTCTCTTCTGTATACCAAGGAAGGACTTAATATACTCAAGCTCCTGAGAAAATGGCACCAAATCCTTCTCATTTATAGCCATTAGATTATATTTCATATACATTGATGTATCATAAACCAATCTACTGTTTTCTCTATCATTATCCTTAAGAGCATTTACAGCAATATTCATACCACTATATATTAAAGCAGTATTGATATTCTTAACCATATCATCTCTCTCGTGCTCAACATTACTTATGGCCTGCTGTTTCTCCTCATTCATTTCCTTGATTATACTCTTTTGAGTTGCAACCACAAGAAGAATCAAGAAGACATAAACGCCTGTCTGAAGAGCCACTCCATCGTAAGGCAGATAAAAATCAAACATGGATAGTATTCCCTCTGCTACACATGCTATGGTCAACACAAGATTTGCAAACAGATTGCTGTATATGGTCTTATCTGAATAAGTGTCTGCAGCCAGATACATAATACCTGAAAGCAATATCAAACCTATGGTTATAAGCACCTTGGTAAAGGTCTCATAGCTGGCAAAATCACAAACCTTCATAAACTGGAACACTAGTCCGGTAAGGAAATTAATAGCATATACATACATAGCTATCTCAAATATTTTAGCAAATCTTCTCTTTACCGCAAAGCATCTCTGATGCATAATATACACCACAGGCATAAGCAACAGGATTATTATATTTGTCATATATACGCCGAATACATTTCCTGTAAACAGCTCTATAATAGGATTATCTGTCACACACCAAAGGGTAGATAATAATATAAACCCAAAGGCGTACATAGACTTCCTCTTATCCACATTAACATTCTTCATAAATATCAAAGATATTCCAAGAAGAACTGTAACTATAACAAGGGTAACAGCTATAATAAATCCCACACCATTATCCTTGATAATATTAGCTATGGCATCACCCTTAGTTCCATAGTAAATACTTCCAATGCTTCCACTGTATTTGCCATAGGCAGATGCAATGTATATAGAGATAATATCTCCCGGCTTTGCCGTACCTATGCTTATTATGTTTTGACAAGGAGCAGCATTATCCATATATGTTTGATTGTTTAAAACTCCATTAGAATAAACCTTTTCCTGACCAATTGTCACCACTATATTCTGAAATTGAGTTTCAAACAAAAGCACTGAGGTCTCCGTTACATCTTCCGGAACCTTATGCATTATAAGTATAGTTTCACCTGCATCTGCATCTATCTTCGCAGGCAAATCTATCAGCTGATCATCCTGACCTCTGTAATCCCTTAATATCCAATTAGAATTTAACTCGCTTATACTAACCCCGGTTATCTTATTCTCATTGGTAGGGGAGAACTTTGTTGCGAACAATACTGCTGATACTATTGCAACTAATATTGCTGCCACAACAAGTATATTAAGTTGCTTTAACTTTCGTTCATTCATCGATTATATCACTCCAAAATGCTTCATAGCTTTATATATTCCATCATTTTCCACGGTATCTGTCATATAGGCTGCCACCTTAGCAACCTCATCAGAGCATACACCCATAGCAATGCTGTTTGGAACATATTTTAACATTTCTAAGTCATTATTACTATCACCAAATACAAAAACATTTTCTATAGGCACATGATAGTAATCCATAAGAAATTTTATACCTGTAGCTTTAGAATATCCATGCGGCACAAGCTCCACAAATGAATCGCTTCTTATTATACACTGAAAATCTTTACTGACTGCTTCCTTAAAATTATTCAAATCAGGACTATCCACTCCATGCCACACAGCAAGCTTATCAAAGACAAATTCCTCCGAATAAATATCATCTATAACCTTGACACCCATACTTATAAAATAGTCTAGGATTTTTCTGTGTTCACCGCCTGATATGGTTCCGTCAAATGCCACGTGATTTTTGTGTTCAAATATACCCTTGTAACCATATTTTCTACAAAGCTCGGCTATTCCAAGAGACTTTTCCTTACTATAAGGCACATATAATAGCTCCTTACCATCTGCGTATATATTTGTTCCACAACCACAAACATAGCCATCAAAACCCGGTTGACGAATATAATCGTCAACTGTTGCATATACCCTGCCTGTGTTAATAAAGCACTTGTGCCCATTTTCTCTGGCTTTAATTACAGCCTCCTTGGTACTTTCCGGATAGTACTTATCAGAATCGTCAGTTATAAGAGTGCCGTCTATATCAAAGAACAGCAGCTTCATGTTTTGATTATTCATACATACTCCTATTGCATGGATTTTACAATGTGTATTTTCAGCCATGCCGAAACTAAATCTAGCATATACACTAGATTATCTAGCCAAATTACATCTGCTTCATAAGATTAATCATCTCGATAGCACCAAGAGCACAGTCATAGCCCTTGTTACCAGCCTTTGTACCAGCTCTCTCAATAGCCTGCTCAATGTTCTCAGTTGTAACTATTCCAAACATTACAGGAATTTCAGTCTCCATAGATACTGCAGCAATTCCCTTAGAAACCTCATTACATACATAATCATAGTGGCTTGTAGCACCTCTTATTACTGTACCAAGACAGATAATTGCATCGTACTTTCCTGACTTAGCCATCTTCTTAGCTGCAAGTGGAATTTCAAATGCACCTGGTACCCAAGCAAGTGTTATATCATCCTCATTTACATTGTGTCTTGTGAGACCATCTACAGCACCACCGATAAGCTTTGAAACGATAAACTCGTTAAATCTAGCTGCTACTATACCAATCTTTACTCCATCTACTACCATCTTTCCTTCTAATGTTTTCATAATTTTTTCCTCCTGATATATTATTTACTTTATTATTATCCCGAACGCCCCATGAGACATCATAAATAATTTACTTTACCGGACACCCTGTGAACCACAAGAGGTTACGGCGACTGTAAGAGGTCACCTTCACCCCTTGTGGTATCACTGGGCTAATTATTCATTAGATGTCTCATAGGGCTATTATTCTACAAATATAATTATTAACAACACATAATAGAAACGTCGTCTAAAATTATTTAGTCTTCTATATTATTAAGGATGTGTCCCATCTTTTCTTTCTTTGTCTTAAGATAGAAGATGTCGTGCACTCCCGGCTCCATTTCGATTGGAACTCTCTCTACAATTTCTAGGTTATATCCCTTAAGTCCGTAAACCTTAAGAGGATTGTTAGTCATAAGTCGAAGCTGCTTAATTCCAAGGTCTACAAGAATTTGAGTTCCTATTGTGTAGTCTCTTGCATCCTCAGGGAAGCCAAGCTCTAGGTTTGCTTCAACTGTATCTCTACCATTATCCTGAAGCTGATATGCTCTAATCTTGTTAATAAGTCCTATGCCTCGGCCCTCCTGTCTCATATAAAGAAGTACTCCTCGGCCCTCCTTTGCAATCATCTTCATAGCTGCATCATACTGCTGTCCACAGTCACAACGAGCAGAACCTAATGCATCTCCTGTGAGACACTCTGAATGCACTCTACAAAGCACAGGTGCTCCGTCTGTTATATCTCCCTTTACAAGAGCTACATGATGCTCTCCATTAAGCTTATTGATATAGCCATGGATTGTGAACTCACCATATCTGGTTGGCATCTTAGCCTTAGCCACACATTCTACAAATACCTCATGCTCCTTGCGGTACTGTACCAGCTTCTCTATGGTTGATATCTTTAGGTTATGCTTCTTAGCAAACTCCACAAGATCATCTAAACGAGCCATATTTCCATCGTCTCTCATAATCTCACAGCAAAGACCTACCGGCTTTAAGCCAGCAAGCTTTACAAGGTCCACCGTAGCCTCTGTATGTCCCTGTCTTTCTATTACACCACCCGGGCGTGCTTCAAGTGGGAACATATGGCCAGGTCTTCTAAAGTCTGAAGGTTTAGCCCCCTCCTCTACAAACTTTCTAGCTGTAATACCTCTCTCATAGGCCGAGATTCCTGTCGTAGTATCCACATGATCCACCGATACCGAAAATGCTGTGCAGTGATTATCCGTATTGGTAATACACATCTGCGGAAGATTAAGTATGTCTGTGTACTCCGGTGCCATAGGCATACAGATAAGACCCTTTGCATAGCTTGCCATAAAGTTTACATTCTCTGTTGTAGCAAATTCTGCGGCACAGATTACATCTCCCTCATTTTCTCTATCCTCATCATCAAGTATTACAACTATTTTACCTTGTCGTAAATCCTCTAAGATTTCCTCGATTGAGTTAAATTCCACTTTGTTACTCATCTAGTCTTATTCCTCCTGTTAGTGATATAGATTTATTATGTTTTATATTATTGTTATTTTTATTTGTTTTCAGCAATCT
>JAGALE010000478.1 GCA_017625335.1 Lachnospiraceae bacterium | reverse complement strand
TTTCTTTTTTAGATTTCATAAGTTTATCACATGCTTCTATGGCATTATCCAAAAGATTAGATAATATAACCACTATATCATCTTTTTCAAGCTTTAGCTGCCCTAAGTTGTTAAAAATAGGTATCAGTGAGATATCTTTACTTTTTGCATATCTGACCTTCTGATTAAGAACACTATTGACTATATGATTTCCTGTGTCTAAAGTGTTTAATTCATCTATAAATCCTCCATTAATATTATCAACATATTCCTTAGCGCTATCATACTCATCATCCTTAAGTAAGCCACTGATACAATCCATATGGTGTCTGAATTCATGTGTACTTTTTCGTTGTTCTCCGTATGCCTGTTCTAAAACATTATACAAATCCAACTGTCTTTCAGCATTCTCTTTCATAAGCTTAATATCTGTTATTTTCTTTTCATCGTCTAATATAATATTCATCATTGTAATAAATACAACATTAAGACCAAGCAAAATCATAGTTCCTACTACCATAGCCATATTTTCTTCCAAAGTAAGGAATACTAGCATTATAACGATAGTCATAATCGGAACTATCATATACAATAGCCATTTAGTTACAGATAAACTGCTGTATTGTCGTTTTCTTCTAAACAAAAGTTTAATCGTTAATACAATAGCTAACAAAAATACTTTTGCAAATATCATTAGCACAGTATACTTAATATCTGTAGAATTAGTTATCACTCTTTTACTTGTAACCACAAATAGCTGAACCATACCATCAGCCATTAATATAACACCATAATATAATACTGAAAATAATATTTTCCACCATATTTTTCCTTGAAATCCTATATGAGTTATTATAAGAAAACATAATATTGCAACAAATAAGCGTATATTAATTATATTTATATATGCATTTCCAATCCCAAATCCCCATGCTAATATTACCAATACAACATATCTCCAACTCCTACACTTTTCCCTTCTCTCAAGAAAAGTATCCATAAACATCATAAGGCAAAAGGCCTCTATAAATGTCATTACCAACATTCTTGCAATATATATCACAATCTGTCCCCCCTCATCTCAAAGTACTTTTCCTTTACCTGTTTAATCTTCTCTCTTGGTATAGGTAGCTCCATACCATCCTGCATAACAGCTGCATAATTTATAATTCGTTTAATGTATTTCACATTGACCAGATAGCTTTTATGTATTCTTAAGAAGCCATAACCATCCAGATCCTTCTCCACCTCATCCAGCTTCTTATATAATCCCAATGTCTTATCCTTGCCATAGAAGTTAAAGGTAAGCTTATGCTTTTTACTCTCTATATAACATAAACTGTTAACTATAATCTCCTGTCTGCCTTCTATAAAATCATATGTTACACTATGATAGTCTATCTTCATCAGCCTGATTATAGTCTCTATACATTCCTGCATAAGATTATCCATATCACTCTTTAATATAAACCTAAGAGCATCAAAGCGATACCCCTGTATGGCATAATTAAGGAATGAAGTAACAAAGACTATATATATGTTATTATTGTTATCCTTAATCTTACTTGCCAGCTCAAAGCCATTTATATCCGGCATATTAATATCTAAGAATATGACATCATATTCATATAGCTTTTCTCCCTCAGCAGCAAACTCTGTACCAAAATTATAAACTGTAATATCATAATCAGATAACGCCTGTTTCTCCAGCTCTCTATGAATACAGCTACATATCTTGTCACTATATATTTTCTCATCATCACATACTGCGATTTTTATCATCTTTGGTGTCTCCTCTCTATACTGTCATATAATATAGTCTTAATTATCTCAGATACTCCTCTAGCATATCACCAACGCAATTCCTCACACGCTCCATTAGCTCCACACACCTAATTCTAGTCATACTAGCATCCATGCCCACCTTAATCAGGTCATCCTCTGTCGGATTTACCCCATTACCATTTACAGTAGTAGTATGTTCTCCATAATACGTGTTACTGTATGTCAAATCATATGCAGGACTTAACCTCCACACATTTTTCTCCTCAGTATAGATATAGGTAAAATTCTTTGAGTGGTCATCCCTGTTATGAGCAAATACATTAAAGCACATTCTTCTATACATTTCTTCTATATCAGAGGTATTATCCCTTGTTATTATCTTAGTAAGCTTCATAAGACTATGATAATCTAAACTAGGCTCTTCAAAATTAAGCTCAAGCAGTGCAGCGGCAGTCAACATATGTTTTCTTTTACTACCATCTCTATCAAATCGCTTCACACCAAAATATCCCTTACATTCCTTAGACGGAAACAATCTGGTCTCAGGTATATTAATTCCACACTTCCCTGCACATACGGAGTAATCATATTCCATTTGTCCTATATCCTTAGGATCCACATGAGCAGGAAATTTTATTATCCAAGGTTCACCATCAACCTCAGTCATAATCTTTGGTCTGGCGCCACCACTGGTTCCACCAAGCTGATATAGGGTATCAAGTTCTTCTGAATACTCCGAATTAAGTATCTTCTTACACTCATTAGCCAACATATCGTAATTGATAGCAAATATTCTCTTATCCATGTCTATCTCTGGTTCATAGGTTAGGGCTCCCATACCACTGCTACCTACTATGGCTAGTCTGTCTAGAACTGATATTTTCCCCAGATCAATACCATTTTTACGCAACACTCTGTCTACTAATACATTACCCCAAGCATCAGGTAAACTATCAGCAAACACCCCAAATAAACCAGAAAAATGTAGCTTCTCCGGAATAAATACAGTTTTTTTAAGTGGCAGTGAAAATGGACTAATAGAAAATCCATTATCCAGCCAATCATCGTCATATTCAAAGGCAACCCTATTGTCCTTAGTTAAAGCCAAGGTTCCCACAAGCCTATTATGAAAATATACCAATAAAGATTTATTTGTTTTCATTAATTACCTCCTGTATACTTCTATAACTAACCTTTGAAAACATATTATTTATCTGTTCTGTGAAATCAAGAGCCACCGCAAGCTTAGTAAGTGATAGAAGTGATATCATGCCTGTGTTCTCAAATCTCTTGATAGAACCATGACTAACTCCACTTAAAACACTAAGTTCCTCCTGGGATATCTTTCTTCTTTTTCTAATGTTCCTTACTCGTTCAGCCATTCTCATATTTATCTCTTCTGCTGTTTCCCACTGAAATCCGTCCATAACATTCATCCCTTTCACATACAGTTGTTATAATCAAGTAGGCTAAAACCTATTCGATTACATTAACATTCTCATCCCATGCACAACATACTCAGCGATATATAATCACCAAATAGACTATTATGCAAGTATGCATCCACTCGACTCATTTTTAACATAAAAAATAGATAATATATTATCTATATTTTTGGTATTTCGTGCATTATAGATAATATATTATCTGTATTATATCATATATTTATTTATATTACAACTTTACTAACTAACAGCACATTCCACCCCAAGGAGTACATGCATTACACAGCAAGTAGTTACAGCATAGCTCTGTACAACAGCTGGAGCAACCGTATGTCCTTACATTTGGCATACCATAGCTTCTAGTACGCATATTGTACCAGTCTCCACCACCCTGCATACGTTCCTTAAGACGCTTATATTCCATATTATTTGGTTCCATAGATATGGCAGTGTCTATATGGTCCATAGCTGTGGCGTGGTTGCC
>JAGALE010000477.1 GCA_017625335.1 Lachnospiraceae bacterium | reverse complement strand
TCTGCACCATCAAATTTTAATCCATTGATAATTCCATTATCATGCACAGTATTTGCACCATTATATTCAACCTTTATGAAATCAGAGTCATTCATAGGAATAAAAGAATATCCTATTCTGGTATATATTTTTATAGATGCCTTATACATGCATCCCTTTTCTAAAACCTCTGCAGCATCATCTCTATCAGAAGTTTTCTCGCCTTTATCAGACACCTTATACCACTCATCTACAAAAGCATAATAACCTTCCGACTGACAAGATATCTTAACATCCTCTGCTTTTCCACTTTCAGGAACTTCCACATTTATAACTATCTCGCCTTCTTCATCTCCAAGATAGGTTTTCACAACCTGAGAAGCATACACATCATATACAGCTTTACAAGCAGTATCCAACTCCTGATAGGTAGCTGCTTCCGGTTCTATACCCATTACTTTTAATTCTCGAGTCACATATTTTATATAAGAATCACAATAAGAATCCTCAAAGTCATAATCAAAAAATGCTGCACATGCTCTAGAATCCCACACATACCACAGAGCGTACCAAGATCCCTCACCACTGTTGTAGTTTTTAACGGCCTGTTCAAATTCCTCTATGGAAAAATGCTTTCCCTCCGGATTAAAATAATTTGCATATTGTAGTCTAACATAATCCTCATAGGTTATCTCTTCATCAACAAGCGTAGATGCTTTACTTTCCATTTTTTTACATATGGCACCATATTTATCATTCCATACAGCATCACATTTCTTGATGAAATTAAATGATAATACTACTGTCACAGCTACTGCTGCCACAAAGCACATAGCAGGAAGCTTTAGCCCCTTATCCTCTGCAATATTCTCCTTATGCTTACTGTAATAAATCACATTGCATAAAACATACAATCCTAAAACCACTGCTACAAAAGCACAGAGTATGGTATACCAGGAAGCTATCTCCACACCAAAATAAGTGACACCAGTGTAGCCTAATAGCCATGCTACAAATGCTGCCAATGCGCCGTTATATAACCATATACCTGTTTTTTTATTCTCTCCCATACCCTTCCAGGAAAGCCCAAAAAGAACAAGAACTATCACATATAGTTTTGTAAAAAAATTGGCAAGGCTAGTGGATATATCAGCAAGAAACCACTCCTTTGTAAACACATTTGTCTCCTCATAGGTGGACACATACTGCACTCCCATAAGGTTTGCTTCACTTATTAATATAATCCACATGATGACAGTAATTGTCACAGCAATTCTTCTAATCACCAGCTTATTTTTACTATGCCAATTCATATTGTTTTTCCCTCCGTCAAAAATTTATTACTTATTAATACGTTTAAGAATGTATTTTTTATGGAAGTTTTTTTTAATTTGTTCTATGTTTTATGTATTCAAGGCTTTTTGTTAATCAGTTTGTTATAATTCTTAAACTGTTTTTTTATACTTTTTATACATAAGTTGTATTTAAACTCATATTATGAGAGATTTCCTTACTCCGTAATTCTCACATTGCTCTCAAACATCTTAATATATCCAAGCCAGCCTGACTTATCCTGATTGCCCTTAATAATTTCAGTAAAGGTCTGAAGCTTAGCGTCCATATTGTCTGCGTGTGCAAGAGCCATAGCCTCAATAATTCCAGGCTTCTTAGGTGAACCAAACTCAAGCTCTCCATGATGAGCTAAGATGCAGTGAATAAGCTCATCTGCTAATACCTTAGGGAATCCCTCTATAGTCTTGATTCTCTCCTTAAGCATCATGGCACCCATAACTATATGACCTACCAGCTGACCCTCGTCAGTGTAATCATTTTCAGGAAATGTTGATAGCTCGTCAATCTTGCCAATATCGTGGAACAACGCAGCTGTCACAAGCAAATCTCGCTTTATAACCGGATAAACCCCAGCTATATAGTTACAAAGCTTTGCCACAGAAAGAGAATGCTCCAAAAGTCCGCCCATAAATCCATGATGTATAGACTTTGCCGCAGAATGCATCTTAAAGCGCTTAATAAAATCCTTATCATCCACAAAATAGCTATTTAAGAGTGCCTTAAGGTGAACATCCTTAACTGTTTCAATTAAGTCAGTTAACTCCTTATACATTTCCTCCACATTCTTCTCTGAGCATGGCATGTAATCACTCATTACATACTCTCCCTCATCAGCAACTCTCACACGTCTAACATTAAGCTGCAGGGTACCATTAAAGCTTGTAACCTGGGCATCAATCTTTATGTAATCAAGGGGCTCGAAATGAGCTATTCCACTACTTAAATCCCACACCTTCGCATCCACTGTTCCAGTCTTATCCTGAAGAGTCATAGAATAATAATTCTTACCTGCCTTAGTCTGAGCTGTAACCTTTGTCTTGCAAAGATAAACCTCAGAAATCATATCTCCCTCGCGCAATGTGTTAATGTAATTCATAATATTTTCCTCTACTTTCTAATTATTTTCTAAAAAAGTCCAATTAGAGTAATTTTATCATTAAGTGTGGATAGATACAAGCTAATTCAGTGTAGGACAAATCCCTACTTAAACTCAAAATTAGCTGTGTTGCTGTACGCTCAACCCTTCTACTCGGGCCTATGAGTGATTCCCCTCTCCACCAGCCCAACCATCTCTCCTTATCAGCTTGATTTTTCTCACCGCCTGGGCCTATGAGCAAGTTTCCCCTTCCTTGGCCCAAATCTCATCCCTCCACAGCTTGTTTTCTCTCACCGCCTGGGTCTATGAGCAAGTTTCCCCTTCCTTGGCCCAAATCTCATCCCTCTTCAACTTGATTTCTCCAACCGCCTGGGTCTATACGTAAATTATCTACTTCCTGGCCCAAGCGCCTGGACAAAAATTTGTCTTTTATAACAAATCAGACATGAAATAAGCATATTTTATACCAACAGAATTATTGTAATAATCGTAGAATTTAGATATAATTATAGTGTATGTGTGCATGTATAGAATCAATACGCCATATCATATATTGAATTCAATACAGAAACTAAAAATACTCAATATAGAATTCAACATATCAGAATTCAACATATTAGAAATCAACATAAAGGAAACAACAATGAACAAACGCAGCTTACGAATACTTGAATACAATAAAATATTATCCATGCTAACAGAGTATGCAACCTCTACCATGGCTAAGAAGCGTTGCGACAGATTAAAGCCCCAGCGTGATATAAATACTATCAACCAGCTTCAGGAGGAAACCAGAGATGCTGTCCTTCGTCTTATGAGACAGGGAAATGTATCCTTCACCGGGCTTACTGATATAGGTGCTTCCATAAAGCGTCTAGAGGTTAAGGGAGCTCTTACATCCAGAGAACTTCTTGATGTGGCAGCAGTATTAAATACTGCTAAGGAGGTAAAAGCCTACGGAGATGGTTCAGATCTCGCGGACACTGTAACCTCTAAAAATCGAGGACGTGGTAATTTAGGACAAATGTCAGGTCACAATAGTCCAGATTATGTCAGCACGCAATCAAGCACAAGTCAGACAGGTTATGCCAACGCGCAATCAAGCACAAGTCAGACAGGTCAGACCAACGCCCAATCAAGCGCCAGCCAGACAGCTAACTTTGAAGATGACAGTCAGGCCACCCGCTTCGACTCACTTACAGAGCGCTTCAACCAGCTTATTCCACTAGAGCATATTTCTTCAGAGATAAGACGATGCATTTTGGCAGAAAATGAAATTGCTGACGACGCATCATCTGCGCTTAAGAGCATTCGTCGCAACATCCAGCTTACCAACGATAAGCTTCATCAACAGTTAAATAAAATGATTAAAAGCGAAGAGACCGCGTCCAAGCTACAGGATTCGCTTATTACTATGAGAAACGGTCGCTACTGTATACCGGTTAAGCAGGAGTATCGCTCACAATTTCCTGGTATGATTCACGACCAGTCACAGTCCGGCTCTACACTGTTCATCGAGCCTATGGCTGTAGTTAATATGAATAACCAGATTAAGGAATTACAGAACGAGGAATTCCTTGAGATTGAAAATATATTGGAGAAGCTTAGCGAATTAGCCGCTCAGGCAGTTGAAGATATTGCTTACGATGTGGAGCTTCTTACAGAGCTTGATTTTATATTTGCCAGAGGAAAGTTTGCCAGAGCACTTAAGGGTTCACAGCCTATATTTAACACTGATGGAATTATTGATATAAAGGCGGGCAGACATCCATTACTAGAAAAGCACAGTGTGGTACCGGTGGATATTCGTCTAGGTAAGGATTACACCCTTCTTATCATTACAGGACCTAATACAGGTGGTAAGACTGTATCCCTTAAGACCTTAGGATTATTTACTCTTATGGGCCAGGCAGGACTACACATTCCTGCTGCCGAGGGTTCAAAATTAGCAGTATTTGAGGATGTATTTGCAGATATAGGTGATGAGCAAAGTATTGAGCAAAATCTCTCCACTTTCTCATCACACATGAGCAACATTATCTATATAGTTAACCACGCAGGACCTAACACCCTATGTCTCTTTGATGAACCGGGTGGCGGTACAGATCCTGTAGAAGGTGCGGCACTTGCCATATCTATTCTTAATTTCCTAAAGAATATGGGTGCAAGAGTTATGGCAACAACTCATTACAGCGAGCTTAAAACCTACGCCCTGTCAACTGATGGCGTGGAAAATGCATCCTGCGAGTTTGACCTTGCATCACTTAGACCAACCTATAAGCTTATGATAGGTGTGCCCGGCAAATCAAATGCATTTGCCATATCAAAGAAGCTGGGACTTCCTGACTATATTATACAGTCAGCCAAGGAACAGATAGATAGCGATGCAATAGATATGGAGACTCTTATCTCTGATTTAGAAAAGAGTAAGCTTGCTATCGAGGCGGACCAAAAGGCAATAGAAACCTACAAGAAGGAAATCGAAGATTTAAAGAAATCCCTGTCAGATAAAGAGGAAAACCTGGATACCAAGAAAGCTGAGATTCTTCGCAAGGCTAGAGAAGAAGCTAGAGAGCTTATAGAGGAAGCCAAGGAGGTTGCAGACCAGACCATAAGAGATTACAACAAATGGCGCAACAACCCTAACAAGGCCGACATGCGTACCATGGAAGAAAAGCGTGGTAAGCTTCGTGATAAACTTAATGACTATGATAAAAACCAAAGTAAGCAGCCAACAAAAACCGGTAATCACAAGGCTAAGGACTTCCACATAGGTGATGCTGTAGAGGTTATTAGCATGAACTGTACCGGAACTGTAAGCTCATTGCCAGACAAGAATAATATGGTCAATATTCAGATGGGAATCCTAAGCTCTCGTCTCCCAATCACAGACCTTATAATAAAGTCAGAGCCTAGTTTTACTACAGATGCTGCTGCCTATAAGCCAAAAGCAAGAACGGCTATCAATAAGGCTATGCACATATCCCACGAGGTTAATGTTATGGGCATGACTGTTATGGAAGCTGTAGGCATTATAGATAAATACTTAGACGATGCCTGCCTGGCACACCTGAGCAAGGTAACTATTATCCACGGAAAGGGTACAGGCGCACTTAGAAAGGGTATTCACGAATACCTTAAGAAGCAAAAACACGTAAAATCCTTTAGAGCTGGCGAGTTCGGCGAGGGAGAATACGGAGTAACTATAGTGGAGTTGTAATATTATAACATCTATAAGCAACTGTATTACACATAGAGAACATATTGACGTAAACCTAATATAACAACAAAACTACACAAACTAAATCGCAGGAGGAAAACATGGACAAGCAAAGAATTCTTATAGTAGATGATGATGAAAATATAGCAGAGCTTATATCCCTGTATCTTATCAAGGAATGCTTCTCCACAGAGATAGCTAATAACGGTAAGGATGCATTAAGATTAGTTGAAACATTTAACCCTGATCTTATTCTTCTTGATATAATGCTTCCAGATATAGATGGATATGAAATTTGTACAGAGGTTAGAAAGACAAAGCAGACACCTATTATTATGCTTTCAGCAAAGGGTGAAATCTTTGACAAGGTTCTTGGTCTTAAGCTTGGAGCTGATGACTATATGATTAAGCCATTTGACTCCAACGAGCTGGTTGCAAGAGTAAAAGCCGTGCTTAGACGTGCTGTTACAACTCCTGCCCCATCTCAGACACCAGAGCCTGTTGCGTCAAATATTTCAGCTATAGATACTGACAGACAGGGTGAATATGTAGAGTACGATAACCTGCTTATCAATATTACAAACTATACAGTAACCCACGAAGGCAAGCCTTTGGAGATGCCTCCTAAGGAATTAGAGCTATTATATTTCCTAGCTAAAAAGCCTAATCAGATGTTTACTAGAGATCACCTGCTTGACAAGCTGTGGGGCTACGATTACATAGGTGACACAAGAACTGTGGACGTTCATATTAAGCGTATTCGTGAGAAGCTTAATGAGAACTACAATTGGTCTATCTCCACTGTATGGGGTAAGGGCTACAAATTCGAGGTGAGACAGTAGCATGAAGCATTCACTATTTGACAAAATATTCTTAGGATTTTTGGTCTTCTCCATAGCTGTTTTCATCCTAGTTGTTATATATTCCACAGACGCTTCTAAGGATGCTCTTATCGAGGAAAAGACGGCGGTTATAACTAACGAAACCATTCTTATCGCCGAGCTATCTGTATCTGGCTATATTCAAGGTGCCCTTACAGAGCAGCAGTTTCAGAGCAATCTTAATTATTACAGTTCTACTTTGGATGTTAGTATATGGATACTAGATAACAAAGGTATCATCACATACTATTCACTAGCTACAGGACATCCTGAGCCTCCTAAGAATATATTTTTTCTAAATCAGGATTTTAATATACTTGAAGCCCAAAATTATACCGGTACATTTTACGATACCTTCGATGATGATGTTATAAGTGTTACTATTCCTATACTGACCAACAACCAGCCAAATGGAATGATTATTGTTCACTCAACATTGGCACAGTTGGCTAATGTACAGAGTAATATCATCCGAGTTATCTACGTGCCATTCCTTATTATGCTTATCATATCCTTTGCCCTCCTTGGACTGATATCTCAGAAAATCATGCGACCTATCAGACACATCAACACTGTCGCAGAAAGCTACTCAACAGGTAACTTTGAGGTTTCCATGAACATCAAATCAAAGGACGAGATAGGACAGCTGGCATCAACTCTTGAGTACATGGCATCAGAGCTTTCCAAGCTAGATGAATATCGTAAGGATTTTATCTCAAATATATCCCATGATTTCAGATCTCCTCTGACTTCAATTAAAGGATATGCAGAAGCTATACAAGACGGAACAATCCCAGCTGACAAGCAGGAAAAATACCTAAATATCATTGTAGACGAGACCAAGCGACTTACCAAGCTTACATCCAGTCTCCTTGAGTTAAACAAGTTCGACACCTATGGTATCTGGCTTGTAATAAAGGACTTTGATATAATTAAGCCTGTAAAGGCTGCTATGCGTTTCTACGAAGGAAAATGCCAGGAAAAGGGAATTAATTTAATCCTTAACAACCATTGTCTTAACACTATGGTTAAGGGTGACCAGACCAAGATACAACAGGTTATATACAACCTGCTTGATAACGCTATAAAATTTACGCCATCAGGAAAAAGCATATATCTAACCCTTACAGAGCTTAACGAAAAGATTTTGGTATCTGTAAAGGATGAGGGTTGTGGAATTCCTGCTGAATCTCTTAAGAAAATCTGGACCAGATTCTACAAAGCCGACACATCCCGTGGCAAGGACAAACAGGGAACTGGTCTTGGACTTGCGATTACACGAGAAATTATATTAGCTCACAACGAGAACATTAACGTTGTCAGCACCGAAGATGTGGGAAGTGAATTCACCTTTTCTTTAGCTAAGTCTTCTGAGGATAGCACAGAGGAAGACAGCTAAGTATATCATCATACTTTTATGGAAAGACCAATCCAGTAGGCTAAATCCTACTCGATCATAATACAAAAACAAGGAGATTATGGCGACTCAAAAGGTCACCTTAGCCTCCTTGTTTTTTGTATGGACACTTATTCTGGAAATCTCACTCTATACTTTATTCCTTTACTTTTAGCTATATATGTTAGTTACTTAGACCCCCATGTGTCTACATCCTCACCCTTAGCTCTAATACCTAATATCAGGTCCGCACCGTCATCTTCGTCCACAATCACTGATTGGCATATATAATAATCAATCTCACCATCCATAAGCATTTTTGTACATCTTGCACTCATGAGCCAATTCATCATATGGGATTTAGAATCTCCTCCATTTCCTCCCAACATTCCCAGTGCTCCTTCTACGTCATCCATAGTAACGTATGACTTCACTCTATCAGCACCAACTCTAGGCAATTCTTCCACATATTCTAAAGACTTAAATGAGTTCTCGCTTACTATCATCTCGTAATCCGCTTCCACTACATCAAAGCTTTCGTAGCCCTTTGAAGTGACATATATAAAATATTCATTAGACTGATTCTGTCGCATATATCCCTTATCCAAAAGCTCCTCAGCAGAAACATCTGAAGTTACACCATCCGATAAAACGAAATCTGTATAAATGCTAAACACGCCATTTCCCATTATCACACCATTTACATCTGTATCCATAGAGTGCATGTAATGAACATCTTTACCTGCATCTCTCCAGTTGTCAATTCCACTCTCTATTGAAAATGTATAATACTGTCCATTAATTATTACCCCACCGAATTCTGCCTTATCACTGTATGTCTTTTTTTCTTCTGTTGTAGCTTCTGTACCAGCCACCTCTGTAGCTTCAACAGCCTCTGTAGTAGCAGCCTCGGTTGTTGTAACTTCTTCTGTGGTCTCTGTTTTCTCTACAGCCTCATTATTTCCACATCCTGTCAAAGACATAGCCAAAACCATTGCGCCAATCAAACCACCCAATTTC
>JAGALE010000476.1 GCA_017625335.1 Lachnospiraceae bacterium | reverse complement strand
GTGTAAAAAATACACCTCGGAGGAATGCGACGAAATCCTTGAAGAAAATTTAATTCAAGTCTTCGACAAATACACTGATGATGATAAAAGTATAGCTATAATTTGTGATGAGATAATTAGATAAATAAAAAAGACAAATATACAAGAAGGATGGCACTATAACAGGCTGGATGCTTATGCATCCAGCCTGTTGTTTTATATATCTATAAAATTTACTTATTAGTAATCTCAGCATGAAGCTCCTGAAGACTCTTAACCTCTCCAGCTTCGTGAGTCTTAACATACTTGATACCCTCAGCAGTTGCCTTAGCAGCAGCAATAGTAGTCATATAAGGAACCTTAGCCTTAATAGCTGCCTTTCTTAAATAACTATCATCACTTACACTGTCCTTACCAACTGGGGAGTTGATAATAAGATCAATCTTACCGTTGGTGATAACATCAAGTGTATTTGGACGACCCTCTGAAAGCTTCTTAATCTTCTCTGCTGGAATACCAGCTCCACTGATTAACTCGTAAGTGTTACCTGTTGCAATAATCTTAAATCCAATCTCATGGAACATAGCAGCAACATCTACAATTTCTTCCTTATCCTTACGGTTAACTGAGATAAGAACTGTTCCATCAAGAGGAAGCTTAGAGCCGATACCCTCCTGAGCCTTGAAGAATGCCTCGCCGTATGATGATGAAAGTCCTAAAACCTCACCTGTTGAACGCATCTCAGGTCCAAGTACAGGGTCAACCTCCTGGAACATGTTGAATGGGAATGCCGCTTCCTTAACACCGTAGTTAGGAATGTTCTGCTCCTTAAGTGCAGGAACAGGTGATGGCTTACCAGTAAGCTCTGAAGTGATAATCTCAGTAGCAAGTGGTACCATTCTAATGTTACATACCTTAGATACAAGTGGTACTGTACGAGATGCTCTTGGGTTAGCCTCAAGAACATAAACCTTACCATTCTCGATAGCGTACTGCATGTTCATAAGACCCTTAACATGCATCTCCTCTGCAATCTTTCTAGTGTATTCCTTTATAGTCTTAACATTCTCCTCAGTAATGTGTACTGAAGGAATGATACAAGCTGAGTCACCTGAGTGAACACCTGCAAGCTCGATATGCTCCATAACAGCTGGAACAAATGCATGTGTACCGTCGCTGATTGCATCAGCCTCACACTCTAATGCGTGGTTAAGGAATCTGTCTATAAGGATAGGTCTGTCTGGTGTAACACCAACTGCAGCTGCCATATATCCCTTAAGCGCTTCCTCGTCGTACACAACCTCCATACCACGTCCACCTAATACATATGAAGGACGAACCATAACAGGGTAACCAATGCTATTTGCAATATCTCTTGCTTCCTCGAAGTTAACTGCCATACCTGACTCTGGCATAGGAATCTCAAGCTTCTCCATCATCTCACGGAATAAGTCTCTGTCCTCAGCAAGGTCGATAACAGAAGGTGAAGTTCCAAGAATCTTAACACCATTTTTCTCAAGGTCTGCTGCAAGATTAAGAGGAGTCTGTCCACCGAACTGTGCGATAACGCCAAGTGGCTTCTCCTTATTATAAATACTAAGAACATCCTCAAGTGTAAGAGGCTCAAAGTATAACTTGTCTGAAGTGTCATAGTCAGTTGAAACTGTCTCTGGATTACAGTTTACAATGATTGTCTCGAAGCCAAGCTTCTTTAAAGCAAGTGCTGCGTGTACACAGCAGTAATCGAACTCGATACCCTGACCGATACGGTTTGGACCACCACCAAGAATCATAATCTTCTTATTCTCTGATACTGGGTTCTTATCCTCTCCGTTGTAAGTAGAGTAGTAGTAAGCACTGTTCTCAGTACCACTTACATGAACACCCTCCCAGGTCTCTTCAACACCAAGAGCAAGACGCTTATTTCTAATGTCATCCTCTGAAATCTCAAGAATCTGGCTTAAATACTTATCTGAGAAACCATCCTTCTTAGCCTGGATGAGAAGCTCATCTGCTGGTAAGCTGCCCTTAGACTTAAGGATTTCCTCCTCTAACATAACAAGCTCTCTCATCTGGTCGATGAAGTAATTCTTAACCTTAGTGAGCTCGTGAATCTCTTCGTTAGTTGCACCCTTTCTAAGAGCCTCGTACATTACGAAATGTCTCTCGCTAGAAGGAGTGATAAGGAGCTTAAGTAACTCATCCTTAGAAAGTGTATCGAAGTTCTTAGCATGACCAAGACCATAGCGTCCGATCTCAAGACTTCTAATAGCCTTCTGGAATGCCTCTTTATAATTCTTACCGATACTCATAACCTCACCTACGGCACGCATCTGAGTACCAAGCTTATCCTGAACGCCCTTGAACTTTTCAAATGCCCAACGAGCAAACTTAATTACAACATAATCGCCATCTGGAACATACTTATCAAGAGTACCGTACTTTCCACAAGGAATATCCTTAAGTGTAAGTCCTGCTGCAAGCATAGCTGATACTAAAGCGATAGGGAAACCTGTTGCCTTAGATGCAAGTGCAGATGAACGTGAGGTACGAGGGTTAATCTCGATAACAATAATTCTGTCTGATACTGGGTCATGAGCAAACTGTACGTTAGTACCACCGATAACCTCTACAGACTCTACTATCTTATATGCCTGCTCCTGAAGTCTCTTCTGACAATCCTCAGAAATAGTAAGCATAGGAGCTGAACAGAATGAATCTCCTGTATGAACGCCAAGTGGGTCAATGTTCTCGATAAAGCAAACAGTAATCATATTACCCTCTGCATCACGAACGATTTCAAGCTCAAGCTCTTCCCAACCAAGGATTGATTCCTCTACGAGAACCTGTCCAACAAGTGAAGCCTGAAGACCTCTAGCACATACAGTCTTTAACTCTTCCTTATTATATACCAGACCACCGCCGGCACCACCCATAGTGTATGCTGGACGAAGAACTACAGGGTAGTTAAGTCTGTCTGCAATAGCAAGTGCCTCCTCAACAGTGTAGGCAACCTCACTTCTAGCCATCTCGATTCCGAGAGCATCCATAGCCTTCTTAAACTCGACTCTGTCCTCTCCACGCTCGATGGCGTCAACCTGTACACCGATAACCTGTACATTGTATTTATCTAAAATTCCTGCCTTGTTTAACTCTTCACAAAGATTTAAACCTGACTGTCCTCCTAAGTTAGGAAGAAGTGCGTCTGGGCGCTCCTTCGCGATAATCTGCTCAAGTCTATCTACATTAAGTGGCTCAATGTAAGTGACATCAGCAGTTTCTGGATCAGTCATAATAGTTGCAGGATTTGAATTAACTAAAACAATCTCATAACCAAGCTTACGAAGTGCCTTACAAGCCTGGGTACCTGAATAGTCAAATTCACATGCCTGTCCAATTATGATAGGACCGGAACCAATAATGAGTATCTTATTAATATCTGTTCTTTTTGGCATAGTTATGTCCTCCTTATATTCTCATAATATTATATAGAAAATGAAGAAAATAACAAGAGATTTTTTAAGGTTTTTTGCAAAAAATATAACCAAAAAGAAAGAAGTTTTTTCTATATTAATGTAGCAATTTGTAGGTAAGTGTGGAAAAATGTAGAAAATTAGTATATAATTCAAGCTGCATAGTGGGGAGAAAACGGCATAATTTCCCATAGGGTATATACAATGGTATATAATTTCACATGTACAAAATATATATCGTGTATTATTTGAACTTTAATTTTTAATAAATTATCCTAATGTGGGAATTTTTTTATATCCAAATCAAACCTGCTATGTTAATATCATTTCAAATCAAGGATTGCAAATTAAGTTTTGTTTTATCCGGGGAGGTTCTATGATTAAACATATTATATTATGGCAATTAAAGGATGAGCTTTCTGAAGAAGAGAAAGCAAGTGTCAGAGCAGGAATCAAGGAAGGCTTAGAGGGACTTCAGGGTAAGATTCCGGGACTTACAGAGATTCACGTACAGACAGATTTTCTTCCATCATCTAATGCAGATGTAATGTTAGATTCTACATTTGAAAGCGAAGATGCTCTTAAGGCTTATGCAATTCATC
This sequence comes from Lachnospiraceae bacterium, assembly GCA_017625335.1. Taxonomy (GTDB): domain Bacteria; phylum Bacillota; class Clostridia; order Lachnospirales; family Lachnospiraceae; genus Coprococcus_C. The sequence continues at coordinate 563 of JAGALE010000476.1, read as the reverse complement.
CTGAACACGTAAAGGTGGCAGATGAGAAGGTAAGACCATATACTAAGAATAGAGTGTGTATGGACTTTTAAGAGGGGGAAATAGAATGAGTACGATAGACATATTAAGGGATTTGGAGCAACGAAGGAAAAAGATTCAGATGATGACCATAGTTCCTTTGATTTTGTTCTTTGGATTATTTTTTGGCTACTTTGCATATGCAACTAGCCCATTTGCACCACTTGTGTTTTTTGGAGTGATGATTGGAATGGTAGTATGTGCTACAAAAGCATCAAAGGAAAAAAAGGAGTTCCAAAGGATATACAAGGATACATTTGTAGTAGGAGCAATTAGGGAAATACTTGGAAATGTTACCTATGAACCATTTAGAGGCTTCTCTGAATATGAGGTTGCTAATACTGGTGTTATTCAGATGGGTAACAGATTTTCTTCAGAGGATTATATAGCAGGCTATTATGATGGAGTACATTTTAGACAATCTGATGTAGTGGTAAAAAGAGTTGTACGAAGTGGTAAGAGCACTCATACATATGTACATTTTAGTGGTAGATTGTTCGAGTTTG
>JAGALE010000475.1 GCA_017625335.1 Lachnospiraceae bacterium | reverse complement strand
TTTCATTCAAATCAAATGCTTACTTAGCAACTCTGTTTCATTTATGTCCTATGCATATCTTCCAAATTTTGCTATTTCATTTCCACCGTTTGTCTTGCTAACTATTATTGCTTCATTCATTTAGAATATTATACTAAGTGAGGTTGCTTCATTTGGTTGTAATGTTATACTAAACTCTTTTGTTTCGTTTTCTCCTTTTGTATCACTATAGTAATTAAGTCTATCTCATTTTAACTTTTTGCAGTACTAAAATTTTACTGCTTCACGCATTAATCTAGTTTTGCTTTTATACTTTTCTTCAATTTTCCCTTATGTCTCACTTTCTTTAAATATTTCAATTTTTCCATATGTCTTACTCTGTTCCAATGTTTCAATTTCTTTCCTTGGTTACTAAATATTTTAGTTTCAATATCCTCCTTTGGTTGTTACTTCCAATTGTTTCATTAAATGCCAACGCTTACTAATTAACTCTGTTTCATTCAATCCCAACGCTTACTGAATAACACTGTTTCATTTAATCTCACTGATTTACTAACAATTGCTGTTTCATTCCGCTACATTATGCTTCTTCGTTTCTTCGTTCCTTTGTTTCGTTATTTCCCTGTATTGTACTTGTATTTTTTGACTCATTAAATGATTTTGATTTACTAGTCATCGTTGTTTCATTTCATCAGCTTACTATCTTACAAGTATTGCTTCACTCAATATTATTGTATTACTTACTTTTAATGTTTATAAAATAATTTTACTGGGGTATAAGTAATTTATACCCCAGTTATAATCCTAAACTGCTTTGCTATTTTTTGTTTCTTCAGCTACCTTACACTGATATTCATTGTATTTATGTGGACGGTTACCTAATTTAGCTACCTCGTAGGGCTCGTCCACTTCAAGTCCTTCAAGTCTACGCCATGTAATCCACATTGCACGAAGAAACTCTTTAACCATGTAACGCTGTGCCATCATATTCTTATGTGCGTCACTTGTATCCTTATAATAAGGACTATTATCATATCTCATACGTAAGTCATAGTAAATCTTACTGTATGTAGGGTCCTTAGCTTTTAATAAGCAACCGGTTAATACACCCATAAGCTTAGTTTTAAGCTTAGGATTATATGTAATACCATTCTTCAATAATGGTTTACCATCTTTATCTACTGCAAGTACCTTATCGCCATCATCATTGATGATGTAATAAGTTTGCATTTCTGTATCTCCCTTGCGACGACCATGACAGGATGCCATTACTTCTCCTTCATATTCTTCTTCTGTCTCGCAATCAATATATTTGTAATCTCCGTTATCATCAAAGACCTGTTTTACTTTTCTTTTGTTACCGTCTAATGTAACGAAAATCTTATTACCTTCTTTATCCATGTCCTGAACAACATCTACACCTGCATATCTAAAGAAACAGCTGACATGTGGTGCTTTCCAAGGGTCAAGATATGCTAAACATATTCCACTCATTAATGGTCCGCAGCCTTTAATATCCTTAAAGAATGCATCCCACATTGGATGTTCCTGCACATACTTTTCAAGCACCTTAACTGATTCTTCTTCAGACTTTAGCAATAATGTATATGACTCAATAAGTTTAATATCATTCTCATCTCGAATGATATTTAACCCAGATGCATCACCACTTTTAGCAATTGTACTAATTGCCTTTTTAACTGTTTTTACATTACTATCAGGTTCTGAAATCATATCAGTTACCCTTTTGTAATCCTTAAGTAACAAGTCTAATACTGATGGAGGTTTCACAGTTTTTGATTTGCCCGTTTCTTCGTCTACAATGCGTTCAGTCTCTCCCTTGATTGCTCTCTCCAAAATTGTTGTGTCACGCCCATCTTCATAAAACTTAACCAAGGCTGCCTTTACTGCTTCAGGACTCATTCCAGGAAGCACACCCATCTGTAAATAGATGCTCTGCACTAATCTATTTCCTACGCTGATTCTCATCTTCTGTAGGTCATAGATGTTTGAAATGAGTACTCTAATCTGTTCTTTTTTGTTGTCAAGTACCATTAAATGTTCTCCTTTTTCTCTTATGATTCTCTTATTTGTCTTACTAGGAAATTATTAATTTCCATTTCTTACCAATATTATATCAACTAGTATATATTTTGTCAACCATTTTATATCTAATTTAATTTATTTTTGAAAATAAAAAAAGATACATCTTTAACATTAAATGTGAAAGATGTATCTTCATTACTACTTACTGATAACAATTTTTTCTATACTGTCCATAAACTCTTCATAATTTTTTGTATTCTTAACATCTGTAAATGTTATTATGTGTTGCTCTTTGTTTTTTATATCATAAGTATTTAACTGAACGTGCCTATATGTAGTATCAAATAATGTTATATCATACTCAAATACATATATGTCCACAGTTTCTGTTTGCTTTACTCCAGCACTTATGACTTGCACTGTGGTATCTTCGTATGCAGATACTAACTCTTGCTCTATTGCTAATCCTAATGATGCGACATCGAGCTGTTCTATTTCTTCAAGTGAGCTAAATTTATTTATTGTGTATGTTATACAAGCTAAATTATCTTTAATAAATACACCATCTTCTTCTTTTATATAACCATCTGGTATATCATATTTTAACTCAAAGCTTTCTTCTTTTTTAGCTACTGTATCATTCTTATTTTGTTCTTTTTTCTCTTCCTTAACTAATGTTGATATTTCATTTTTATTGCTCTTTTCCGCATTATTTACTGTGGCTTCAACAGTTACTACTTTATCATTAATTAACTCCTGTTTACCACAACCTATTAAAAATGTTGATAGTATCAATACACCAAGGATTCTTTTAAGTTTCATGTTTAATACTTATCTCCCTTCTACATTATATTTTTACTTATTTTTAGGTAGTGACTCATTTAGAGCCACTACCTAAACTTATTACTGCTTCTTTCTATTTCTTTTAATTTTATACCCAGATATGGATGCTATTATTACCGATATTAATAGTAATATTACCCAATCTACCATTGCATTATCTCCAGTTCCAGGTCTACGACGTATACCTAATATTGCAAAATCTAAACCTCTTCTTGCACTCAATACTGCCGCGTCTTCGACTGAACCTTGTATAACTAGTGCATCATCCATTGTAACTACTGATGTATATTCAGGTGTTGATGTAGGTCTTACATCTGTACTGCCTGGCGCAGGACTTTCTTGTGGTGTTATAACGGGTGATGACTGTGGTGTTGCTGTAGGAGATGCCACAGGAGTTGCTGTAGGCTGTGCTGTAGGTTCTACAGTAGGTTCATCCTCAGGTTTATCAGTTGGCTTAGGATTTGGCTTGATATACTTATTTTCTATAATGGCTTCTTTTGTACCATTTACTGTCATAGTATATCCATAGCTTGCATCATATCCACTAGGTATATTGACTTCGCCAACTGTCCAGAATATGTCATTACCACTCTGCCATGCTATTAAATCTTCAAATGTGTATTGCCAGTTATTTGCTTGATTAAGCTTAACAGCATCACCATGTTTTACATTATTTTTGTATAACTGAACCTCGATTTCTGAAGGTCTCTTATTGTACTT
>JAGALE010000043.1 GCA_017625335.1 Lachnospiraceae bacterium | reverse complement strand
ACTGAAAATCCAACGAATCAATATCTTTTAAAAATGATATTTTCACCAAGGGATAAGTGCGCCCTTTTTTAGTACAAAAATATTTATTATTTAGCTATTGACATTTATTAGCTGGACTCATTTTAGTGTTGTATTCCGGATTACATTTATTAGACTAAAGTAGAAGTTAAAAAGTCCCACTACTTCTCAAAAAATTTATTTTGTATGTAAATAAAATATATGCACACACTATATCTAAAGCATTATATCAAATAAAAATAATATAAAAAATGGAGGATATAAAAAATGGAAAATCAAGACACTATTAGACTACTTAAGGAATGTGATGCCGGTTCAAAGATGGCAGTCACATCAATAGACGATATACTAGACAAAGTTCAGGACTCTGACCTTATAAAACTATTTTTAGAAAGCAAGGAACACCACGAAGCTCTTGGAAATGAAATCCACGCTCTACTCATAGAATATGATAGTGAAGAAAAAGAGCCAAATGTAATGGTCAAAAGTATGTCATGGATTAAGACAAACTTCAAGATGGGTATGTACGACCCAGACAAAACTGCTGCCGAGCTTATTACAGACGGCTGCGATATGGGAATCAAATCTTTAAACCAGTATCTTAACCAATACCCAGCTGCCAATGACAAAACCAAGGAGCTATGTAGGAAGCTTATAAAGATTGAGGAAGATTTAAGAGAAGCAGTGAAGACCTATCTGTAAATATATCTTCTTTGTGTGGTACGAAAGAACTGCTTATGGCCGAAGGCCATAGTGAAGGTTGTCCCAGTGCAATATCATTATGTGCTAATTTACGAACAGACACAGTGTGAAATGGGTGTGCAAAAATTTTCATACCGACCGCGACAGGGTAATGCGAAGCTGACCGTATTAAGTGTCAGCGGAGCATTATCCCTAGGCAGGTCGGCCAATACATAAATTCACACCCATTTCATACTGCTCAATGATAAAAACCCAGCACATATCACTATGCACTGGGTTTACAACCTTCGCTTATCTCTTCTCGAAGTACTCCTCGTACCACACAAGGAAGGTATATATTGTCCATACCTTTCTCCACAGGTCTGAGTTTCCTCCTATGTATTCTTCGAATATAGCCCATATTTCATCCTTCTTAAAGAACTTATCAGCTATATCACTCTTAAACTTATCTCTAACATCCTGATTGTACTTTTCATCAGCCATCCAATATCTGATAGGAACAACAAAGCCTAGCTTCTTTCTAAATGCTATCTCCTCAGGAAGCTTTTTAAGGGCAGCTGTTCTTATAACCAGCTTATTTTCCTCTGCATTAATCTTATATTCAACAGGAAGTCTTGATGCTATATCAAATATTCTCACATCAGTAAGTGGCATTCTTACCTCAAGTCCTGCTGCTGTAGACATATTGTGAACATTGAAGTAGATATCACCCTCAAGCCAAATCTGTATATCCACATCCTGCATCTTCTCAAGAGGAGCAAGATGCTCATTCTCCTCATATATTTCCTTGCAGAGATTAATAGGAAGAATACTTGGGTCATATTTCTTAAGAATTTTCTCCTTCTCGTCCTCCTTCATAATAAGGGTATTACCCGCATAGAAGGTCTTAAGATTCTCACCATAACGCTCAGCATTTCTGTACATATTATATCCGCCGAAGAATTCATCAGAGCCCTCTCCGGAGTAACAAAGCTTTGCTCTTTTCGCAGTAGCTCTGCAGCCTAAGGCAAATGCAACTGCCGACGCATCTCCAAGTGGCATCTCCATATTATACATAACCCATGGAACTATATCAAAATACTCCTTAGGGGAAATAATACATTTATTAATATCCCTTCCTAATAATTCCGCAGTCTTAGCTGCAAGAGCTGACTCATCGAGAGCTTCAAAATCATAACCGCAGGAATTAGCCACCTTAGCATCACTCATGGCAAGAACATAGGATGAATCAACACCTCCTGAAAGGAAGCAATCTGCAACCTCATCCTCATCCTTAACCTCCTTCATAATCATCTCTAAAGTATTATGGAGCTCATCTGCATATTCCTCTAAGGTCTTACTATTATCAGGCTTAAATTCAGGCTTGAAGTATCTGGTAATTACTGGTGCCTCATCCCCCTCCTTAAACTTCATATATCTTCCCGGCAAAAGCTTTTTGATACCCTTGAAAAATGTATCCTCGCCCGGAATATATGTAAGGGTAAGATAAATCTGAAGTAAGTCCTCATTAAGCTCCTTTTTATAGCCCGGCATCTCAAGAATTTTACATATGCTTGTACTATATAAAAGCTTACCATCCTCTGTCATATAGTAGTAAAATGGTTTTGTTCCAAACTGGTCTCTGAGACAAAATACCTTGTCTGTCACATCATCATAAAGGGCAAATGCAAACATACCATAGATATGGTCTGCCATTTTTCCTTCCCATTTCTCATATGCCTTTACTATTATCTCATACTCCCTAGCTTCTCTAGATAGAGTAGCATCAATGCCAAGCTCCTGACAAAGAGCCTTCCAATTTCTAATATGTCCTACGTATTCCTTAACAGTTATCATACTATTACCTTTCGTGTCTTTAACTATTATCTAAATTTTGTACCTTAACGTACCATTAGTATATTATTCCAAAGTTCCATTAACAAATGTTGCTGAACCAAAGGCCTTAAGTGGTCTTCCGTTCTCGTCATATTCCATTGTATACTTAAACATAAATGGAACTCTTCCCACTGTAAGAGGTACAATCTCCTCCCTGCTTACATCACCAGCAGCCACTTCATCCATCCACTGTCTATACATATCAGCATAATCTTCTGGTATTATTCCCTGCTCAATAAGTGGTTCTGGATAGTTTCTTACAACTGGCGGAAGTCCCAAATCTCTCATACACCTAAAGCATGGTCGCATCTCCTTGGTAGCAATAATGTACTCCCAGAAATATATATTTGCCTGCTCACTAGCTACTCTGAATCGCTTGTCCATATCCTCAAGCTCAAGAAATCTATTCTTCTCAGCAGTAACATTCCTTATTGTGGCATAGAAGAGATAGTTATCATCACTCTTACCTATCATCTTAACTGAGCTTCTTATGCATATTCTCTCTGTGCCACAGCATGGTGATTTAATATTACACCACACCTCACATTCCTGCTCCTCCATGGTGCTTATGGCTCTCTCTAACATTCCTGAATATATCTGCTTTGAAGAATCCTCTATAGCCTCCATAAGATCCAGCTCCACAAGCTCCTTCTCAGACAAATTCATCCCAAGCTCCTGAAGATACTTCTGATTAACTCTAAGTATTTCCACCTTACCATCATGATAGTCAAATATGGATGCTGCTCCAACATAATTGCTGAATATAAGGGTCTCCTGCGACTTTGGATCCCAAAAATCACAGGCATTAAGAGTATCTATAAGTCTCATCTGTGGAACAGCCATTCCTACTGTACTTCCACTTAGTATCTCCACAAACTCATCCTCAGGAATAGGCTTAGAATACAGATATCCCTGAATGTAATTACAGCCTATACTTCTAAGAAAATCAGCCTGCTTAATGGTTTCAACACCCTCTGCTATAACTGGCATACGAAGCCATTTTGCCATTCTTACTATGGAGCTAAGTATTGTTCCACCCTTTTTGCTCTCTGAATGCTCTGACATAAACATCATATCCAGCTTTATTACATCCAACTCTATATCCTTTAATACATTAAGGGATGAATATCCACTTCCAAAATCATCCATCTCAACCACATATCCATAGTCATGAAGCTTTTGAACCACCTGATTAACTGCAGCCGAACTACCCATCACCGCAGACTCAGTTATCTCCACTCGGAGGTATTTAACCGGCACATCATATCTGGTACGAATCTCTTCAAGACTTTCCACGAAATCAGGTAAGAATATATCATGTCTTGAAAAATTAGTAGATATAGGTACCGCATATATATCATTATCCAGGCATTTTCTTACAAATGCACAGACCTGCTCAAACACATACAAATCAAGCTTAGTTATAAATCCATTTCTCTCAAATATAGGAATGAATACTCCTGGAGATATAATTCCCTTCTCCGGGTGATTCCATCTAACTAAAGCCTCCGCTCCAAGAAGCATACCTGTAGAATGATTATACTGTGGCTGATAATACACTATAAAATGCTTGTTAGCCAAGGCTGTAGACATCATTCCTACAATTTCCTGCTCGCCAAGCATAGTATTTCGCAGTTCTTCAGTATAATAGTTATACTTAATTGTATAGCTACCCTTTATCTTAGACTGAGCTAAAACTGCTCTGTCTATCATAGTATCCACCGAATGAACCTTACCGCCTGTAACATATATTCCCATATTGCAGGCGATTTCAAATGGCACATCAAAATCTGATATATCAGCTAATATCTTATCCACTATTTTCTGCAGTCTTTCCCCCTTAGCACGGGCAAAGAACATAAATCTGTCAGAACCGGGATGACTTATTATATCTCCCTCACTAATATTTTCAGACAACACATCTGCTATATGAAGAATAAGCTTATCACCCACATCAGCTCCAAATAAGTCATTAACTGCCTTAAATCTTAGCACATCAAAGCAGGCCATAGCATATTCTCCTGCCACAACACCTTCTTCATCATCAGCCAAAACAGCATTTACCATTTTTTCAAAGCCCTGTCTGTTAGGAAGTCCTGTAAAATCATCGTATTCTCAGCGACATATTCTTCCTCTTTCTCATATGAGGGTTTCCTTTGGAAATCATTCTCTTGTAACGAAGCTGAACGGAACGTATGACGAAAAGTTCGCGCAAATGAGAGTTTTTATGACATATTTTATGACTCAGCCCGGCAAAAAACTTTCGTT
>JAGALE010000474.1 GCA_017625335.1 Lachnospiraceae bacterium | reverse complement strand
GTTTCGTTGCCTAAGGTTTTTGAGGCGATGGGAGCGGCAGGCAATGTTATAGGCTGCCTATTCTTTGCAATGGTTCTTTTCGCGGCACTTACCAGCGCGGTTTCAGTCATGGAAGCCGTTGTATCGTGTCTCATGGATAAATTTCATTTATCAAGACTTAAAGCAGCTATAGTAGAGACTATTATAGCTGTTATTGGTGGTATTGCTGTAAGACTTGGATATAACAAGTGGTATTTTGAGGTTGACCTTCCAAATGGTGTCGAGAACCAGCAGATTCTTGACATTATGGATTATATTAGTAATAGCTTGATGATGCCTATAGTAGCTATAGGAACATGTATATTAATTGGATGGATTGCTAAGCCTAAGACTGTTATTGACGAGGTTGAAAAAACGGGGCATAAGTTTGGAAGAAAGACTTTATATATTGTTATGATTAAGGTTATAGCACCTATATTCCTTGCAGTATTACTTTTACAGTCTTTAGGCGTTTTATAAACAAAGGAAAACTGACATATAAATCAGCATGTGATAAAAATGGAGTCTCTTGTGAGGCTCCATTTTTTGCTTGCACGATAAAAATAAAATGGTATAATCAAATCAATATACAGAGTTACTTTTAATTAAGAAAAGGAGTATAGGGAGATGGAGAAAAAAGAATTAGTGTACTACAAGCTTGATAGTATAGACGAACAAATTCTTACGATACTTCAGGATAATGCCAGAGCATCGCTTAAGGATATTGCGGAGCAGGTGTTTATGTCTCCTACGGCAGTTGGTGCAAGAATTGACAGAATGCTTGAGGAAAATGTTTTAGAGGGCTTTACTACACGCCTTAATCCAGAGGCTATGGGGCATTACATTAAAGCATTTATCAACCTTGAGGTTGAGCCTGATAGAAAAGCTGAATTTTATCCATATATAGATAGTGTATTAAATGTAGTGGAATGTAATTGTGTTACGGGAGATTATTCTATGCTTATAGAGGTTAGATTTCCTACAACTGCGGAGCTTGATCTTTTTATTGGAGACCTGCAACAGTTCGGCAAAACAAAAACTCAGATAGTTTTTTCTACATGTGTTAAGCACAGATGCAAATACTGGCGTGAAGATTACAGAGACAGAATGCGTCGATGATTATAAATAAGCTTATTTTTCTTGAGAAAATAATGCAAAAAACTATAAAACTTGATAAAATCCAGTAAAAATAGAGATTTGGTTAAAAAAATAACCATAATCTCTATTTTTTTCTTTACAACTTATTATTGCTGTAATATAATGATTTGCAAGCCGTTTAATGGCAAAAGAATTATAGGGAGGACTATAAAAATGTCATATGTTGATGAGATTTATGAGAGAGTAGTTACACAGAATCCTGGAGAGCCAGAGTTCCATCAGGCAGTTAAGGAAGTTTTAGATTCCTTAAAGTTAGTTATTGATGCTAATGAAGCAGAGTATCGTAAGATTTCTCTTCTTGAGCGTCTTGTTGAGCCAGAAAGAATTATTTCATTTAAGGTACCTTGGGTAGATGATAATGGAGTTATTCAGGTTAACAAGGCATATAGAGTACAGTTTAACTCAGCTATTGGACCTTACAAGGGAGGTATGCGTTTCCATCCATCAGTTAACCAGTCTATCTTAAAATTCTTAGGCTTTGAGCAGATTTTTAAGAACAGTCTTACTGGACTTCCAATCGGTGGAGGTAAGGGTGGTTCTAACTTCGACCCTAAGGGAAAATCAGACAGAGAGGTTATGGCATTCTGTCAGAGTCTTATGACTGAGCTGTCTAAATACATTGGCGCAGACACAGACGTTCCAGCTGGTGATATCGGTGTAGGTGCTCGTGAGATTGGTTATATGTATGGACAGTACAAGAGAATCAGAGACCTTTATGAAGGAGTTCTCACAGGTAAGGGACTTACTTGGGGTGGTTCTTTAGTACGTACACAGGCTACAGGTTATGGTCTTGTTTATATCGTTGATGAGATGTTAAAGGATCTTGGGAAAACTATGGCTGGTCAGACAGTTGTTGTTTCAGGTTCTGGTAACGTTGCTATATATGCTACTGAGAAGGCACAGCAGTTAGGTGCTAAGGTTGTTGCCCTTTCAGATTCAAACGGATATGTATATGATCCAGACGGAATTAAGCTTGATATCGTTAAAGAGATTAAGGAAGTTCGTCGTGGTAGAATTAAGGAGTACGTAGATGCAGTTCCAACTGCTAAGTATACTGAGGGTAAGGGTATCTGGACTATTCCATGTGATATCGCTCTTCCATGTGCTACTCAGAATGAGCTTAACCTTGATGATGCTAAGGCACTTAAGGCTAACGGATGCTTTCTTGTAGCAGAGGGTGCTAACATGCCTTCAACAAGAGAAGCTACAGACTTCTACCTTGAGAATGGTATGTGCTTCATGCCAGGTAAGGCTGCAAATGCAGGTGGTGTTGCTACTTCAGCTCTTGAGATGACTCAGAACTCTATGAGACTTTCATGGTCATTCGAGGAGGTAGATGAGAAGCTTCAGGGAATTATGAAGGGAATCTACGCAAAGGTTTCAGATGCTGCTAAGCGTTATGGTGTAGAAGGTAACTTTGTAGCTGGCGCTAATATCGCTGGTTTCGAGAAGGTTGCTGAGGCTATGAAGGCTCAGGGCGCAGTATTATAAGATAATATAAATTGAGTTTTAAGTCCTACAGGTTTTGGCCTGTAGGGCTTTTTTGATGAAAATGTTGAAAAATGATGATAAATAGTGTATAGTGTTCTTTAGAAACAACGCAAATGCAGTTGTTGTACCGTACCCATAGGGAATTGAGACAGCATACACTGCTGAATCTGATGCAATGAAATTCATTGTCCTGTTGTACCGTACCCATAGGGAATTGAAAAAAGAACCTTATCGTTTTGGTAAGGTTCTTTTTTGTGTTCAAAAAACAATAATTATTTCATCCCATACATATTATTCTTTGATTTACAGACAATATATGGTGAATGTATTGACCAAATATAAAGGAGGAATAAAGAATGAAATATGTATGTGATGTGTGCGGATGGGTTTATGACGAGTCAATAGGTGACCCAGCTAATGGAATTATGCAAGGAACAAGATTTGAGGATTTGCCAGATGATTTTGTATGTCCCCTTTGCTACGTGGGAAAAGAGGAATTTAGTGAGGTGGATGAGTAGTGCAGGAGCTAAAACCAATATGTAGTGGAATTGCAGATAAGCTTAAAGAAGATGGTAGTTATTACGAAATTCGTCTAGAGAGTATAGGTGGATTAGGGGCAAATCTATGTGGAAAAATGCTTGGAGAGCTAGCTTTAAAATATCTGGATTTAAACAGCACCAGTTTTTCCAGCTATGGCTCAGAGAAGACGGGAACTCCTGTTAAGGGTTTTGTTAGAATTTGCAATAAGGACAAGGAAATTAGAGTACATTATCCTGTTGTAAAGCCAAATCTTTTGGTGATATTTCATCAGGCACTTGTGAAGGATGATAATGTTTGGAAGGGCTGCGATAAAGACACAGCGGTTATAATTGCGTTAGAACCGGGGCAGGAGGAGGTGCCGGAGCTTTATGGAAGAGAGGGTACATTTTATGGTTTGGAGGCTCAGCAAATTGCCATGGAGACTAAATCAAGAATCAATGTGGTAATGCTAGGAGCTGCCATGAAGCTTATGGGACTTGATGGAACAAAGGCAGGAGAGGATATATGCCAAGATACATTGGGTAAGAAGTATCCTGATGCTCTAGAGGGTAATCTTCAGGGAATGAGAAGAGGATTTATGGAACTTAAAGCATTGTCTTATGGTGCTGGCTGTAATAGCGGCTGTGATGAAAGATTGGATTTGGATAATATGCAACCTAAGGGAGAGAAAGCTATAGTCAGTAGGTCTAAGGAAAAAGACACAGGTAAGGATGCAGTGGCAAATGTCAAATGGGGCTATAACAATGCACCTATAGGAGGAATTAATCCAAACTACGGTAGCACAGTAATATCAGACTTATCACCCTCTAGGCAAGGCTTTATTCCACTATTTATTAAGGATAAATGCATCAACTGTGGGCTTTGCCATTCCACATGTCCTGATATGGTATTCCAATTTGCAAAGGGGCAGTATAAGGGAAAAGAGATGATGGTGAATCAAGGTCTTGACTACTATCACTGTAAGGGATGTCTTAGATGTGTAGATGTGTGCCCTGTAAATGCACTTGTAAGAGGAGTGGAGTCTGAACATCCAAACAAGGAATATTTTCTGCCTAATCAGGAGTTGATTAGTACACCAAAATATTATGAAAAGTCAGGACCTGATGGTTATATCACCTCCGAGTCCTATCTCACAGAGAAGCGAATGGAAGGAGGAGAGGTTTAATGAAAAGCGAGCAATATCAAAGTAATCAGACAATGGAATACGCATCGGGAAATGAAATAGCTGCCATAGCTATAAAGCAGATTGGTTATGATTTAATGGGATATTATCCTATTACTCCATCAACACAGATAGCTGAAAATTTAGATATAATGCGTGCTAATGGTGAGACAGATATTGTTATGGTGGCAGCAGAGGGAGAACACAGCGCGGCAGGCATATGCTACGGTGCCGCTGTGGCAGGAGGAAGAGTAATTAATGCAACTAGTGCCAATGGTCTTTTGTATGCCATTGAACAGCTTCCGGTACAGTCAGGTACTAGATATCCTATGGTTATGAATGTGGTGTGTAGAACTGTGTCAGGACCACTTTCTATAAAGGGAGACCACAGCGATATTATGTATTTGCTTAATGCAGGATGGCCTATACTCTTCGCCACAACCGTTCAACAGGTATATGATTTTAATATAATTGCACTAAAGCTGGCTGAACAGGTAAGACTTCCGGTGGTGGTAGCCTATGATGGATTTTTCACTAGTCATCAAAAGAGCAGATGCTATAGATTTGAAAATGATGAGACAGTTAGAAGCTTTATAGGTCCTAAGGTTGAAGAATATCCATTTCTTGATTTGGACCATCCTATTACTGTTGGTTCATATATGAACGAACCGGATTTGATTAATAACAGGTATCAGCTACATCTTGCCATGGAGCAGGTAAAGCAGGTGCTGCCGGAGATATTTGAAAGCTATGGAAAACTGTCAGGTAGACATTACGGAAATGTAGAAGGTAGCTATTGCCAGGACGCAGACACCATACTTGTTCTTCTTGGTTCATCCTATGATACTTCCCTAGAAGTAGTGGAGGAAATGAGAGCAGACGGAGAAATGGTGGGGGTTGCCACAATACACACCTTAAGACCATTTCCTGATAAGGAACTATATGAGCTTATAGGTCATGCCAAGAATATAATGGTGGCAGACAGACAGGATAGCTACGGCGCCGGAGGCGGAAATCTTTCCCTTGAGGTTCGAGCTATGCTTCAAAAATATGGCAGTAATGCTAAGGTAAAAAGCCTGGTATATGGCTTAGGAGGAAAGGACTTCTTCAAAGAGGATGCAAGAAGAATGCTTGAGCTTGCCAGGGATAATAAAGCAACTGAGTTTGACTACTATGGGGTTACACCAGGGGAAGATATTGGTGATGAGGGAGAACCGTTATTCCAACCTGTAACAAGAGATAAAACAAATATTGGAGCTACCCGAGTAGAGAGTATGCAGAGTACAAATACTCATAACGATGATAACGATAATAAAACTAAGCAAGTAGAAGTAAAAGCGGAGTCTAATCACCTTAGTGTTGCAGGTGGAACCCTAAATTCTGTAACTGCCATGCCATCCCGAATTGCGTCTGGACATGGAGCCTGTCCTGGCTGTGGAATACCGGTTAATCTTAATCTTTTGTTAAGAGGAATAGAAGATCCGGTGGTGTTTTTATTTCAAACAGGCTGTGCAATGATTGTAACTACTGCTTATCCAAAAACTAGCTTTAGGGTACCTTACGTTCACAATCTATTTCAAAATGGTGCAGCAACCCTAAGTGGTGTGGCAGAAATTTGCTATAGAAAGCAGCAAAAGGGAGAGATACCACCGGGTGATATTGTATTCGTAATGGTTAGTGGAGATGGTGGTATGGATATAGGAATGGGCTCTGCCATAGGAACAGCCCTAAGAGGACACAGGCTGTTGATGTTTGAGTATGACAATGGTGGATATATGAACACCGGCTATCAGCTGTCCTATTCCACTCCGCTTGGAGCAAAAAGCTCTACCTCTCATGTGGGGAAGAATCAGTATGGTAAGACATTCTTTAATAAGGATATGCCGCAACTTATGGCGGCTACAGGAATTCCTTATGTGGCTACAGTTGCAGAGTCTAATCCTACAGATTTTATTAAGAAGGCGGCAAAGGCGGCTTACTATGCTAAGACAACGGGAACTGCATATGTGAAGGCCATATCAGCCTGTCCACTTAATTGGAATGATAAGCCCGCTACAGAAAGAAGAGTTATAGAGGCAGCAGTAAATTGCTGTTATTTCCCACTGTATGAGGTAGGGCAGGGAAATACCATTCTCTCCTACGATCCGGAAAAAAGTGGTAAGAAAATACCTGTTATAGATTGGCTTTCTATGATGGGAAGAACCAAGCATCTTGTAAAACCGGAGTACCGCCAGGTGGTGGAGCGCATGCAACAGGAAATTGATCAAAGGTATAGTGCACTTAAGAAAAACGTAATATAACCACAATATAAGCTTGGAAAAAGAACTCTGTTTTACATCAGGGTTCTTTTGCTTTGTCAAAATCTAACAAAAAGCACAAATAATATGTAAAATGTTTATTTAAATGTTGCATTTCAAATTTAAAAATAATAAGGTATAATCGAAAAAACAAGAACCTAACAGGGTTATGAAAATAAATGACACTATGACGACCTACGGGGAAAGGAGAAATTATGTCATACGTTGATTACGAAAAAGCACAAAGGGCTGGTCTTAAGGCCTTTAAGACGGCAGTGTCAAAAGGGGAAAATGAATATCTGCCAGTGCTTGATGAAATATTAAAGGATGTAGATATTGTAGGAGAGGTAAGCTTAGGCTTGGTTCAGATACCACTTGACAGTGTTGTTGGAACTAGTAATGTGGGAAGAACCTATGCATTTGCTAATAATTTTATGCCTATCCTTGACTATAAAACTGAATTTGGAGCTAAGTGGGCAAGTCTTTATGAAAGCCACATCGAGGAAGGTATTCGTGAGCCTATAAAGGTATTTGAGTACATGAATAAGTTCTATGTTATTGAGGGTAATAAGAGAGTGTCTGTATTAAAATACTGTGGCGCAGTTACAGTTCCTGCCCAAGTTACTAGGAAGATTCCTAAGCTGACTGATGATCTTCAGGTTAAGATTTATTATGAATTCATGGAGTTTTATAAGCTTAATGAAATTAATTATCTATGGTTTAGCCAAGAAGGTGGCTTTAAGAAGATGCTTGAGCTTACCTGTGAGGATCCTGAGGCTAAGTGGACTGAGGATCAGATAAAGGATTTTGGATCAGCTCATCATAATTTTTGTGTGGCACTGAATAAAACTGAAGGAAAAAAGCTTCCGCTGACTAGTGGAGATGCCTTCTTGGTTTTTATAGATATATATGGATATGATGAGATTAAAAATCTCACTGCAACTGAGATGAAGGAAAAGCTTGATCCTATTATGGAAGAGTTTTTGCTAGAGTCTAAGGGTGGAGAGGTTCAGTTGAAAACTGAGCCATCAGCTACAGCTAAGAAAAAGCTGGTTAATTACATATGGAGTCCGGGACCTAAGAAGGTTATGGTAGCATTTATATTTGATAAGGATCCGGGAGAGAGTGAGTGGCTTTATGCCCATGAGCTGGGTAGACTTTACCTAGAGGAACACTCGGGTGACAAGATTAAGACCTTAAAGGTACACAACATTAACTCTGAGGAGGAGGCGGTTGTTGCCATGAAGGATTTGATTGATATGGGCGTTAATGTGATATTTACTACATCTGCTCAGCAGGTTAGTGCAAGTCTTAAGGTGGCTGCGGAGCACAAGGATGTAATCATATTAAACTGTTCACTTAATACCTCTCATAAGCTTATAAGAACCTACTATGCAAGGCTCTATGAGGTTAAGTTCTTAGCAGGTATGCTGGCAGGTGCTATGTCTGAGAATGGAAATATAGGATATTTGGCGGATTACCCTATTGTGGGAACTCCTGCGAATATCAACGCATTTGCTCTTGGGGCACAGATGGTTAATCCACGAGCAAAGGTTTACCTGGAATGGACTAAGGTTAAGGGAGTTTCCAGAGAAAAGGCTATTGAAGGCTTTAGACAAAAGGGTGTGGAATATGTTTCAGACCAGGTTATGATTAAGCCTAATGAGGCTAGTAGGAAGTTTGGTCTTTACAGCATTGCAGAGGATGAGCCTGTTAATGTTGCTATGCCTATGTACCTATGGGGACCATTTTATGAAAAGCTTATAGATTCAGTTATGAGTGGAACCTTTAAACAGGATAACGAGAATAGCGAGGCAAAGGCTATTAACTACTGGTGGGGACTTTCTGCTGGGGTTGTTGACCTTATATATTCACGTAAGATACCAGAGGGGACTAAGAAGCTGGTGCATTTTATTAAGCAGCAGATAATTAATAATGAATTCTCACCATTCCAGGATGAGATTAAAGCTCAGGGTGGAGTGGTCAAGAATGAAAATGGATATAGAATGTCTCCAGAAGAAGTCATGAGAATGAACTGGCTTGTGGAGAATGTTGAGGGAGAAATACCTGAGATAGACGACTTAAGAGAAGAGGCCAAGTCTATAGTGTCACTTAAGGGAGTAAGTGAGTCTGAAGAGGTACAGTAGAGGTACTAATGACAATTAAGGGGAAGTATAATTAGAAAGGCAATTTGGAATAATACATGAGGATTTTGTTACTTGCAGATGAAGAATCAAAATATTATTGGGATTTCTTTGAGAAGAGTAAGCTAGATGGCATAGACCTTATTATCTCCTGCGGAGATTTGGCGCCACAGTTTCTCTCCTTCCTTGCTACATTTGCTAAGGTTCCGGTTTTATACATTCACGGGAACCATGACTATTGCTATGATGAGACACCACCGGAGGGCTGTATATGTGTAGATGACGATGTTTATGTGTATAATGGTGTTAGAATCATGGGCTTAGGTGGTTGTATGAGCTACAATTACGGACCTTATCAGTTTACTCAGGATGAGATGAAAAAGAGAGCAAAGAAGCTTAGAAGAAAAATTAAGAAGGCGGGCGGTATAGACATACTTGTCACTCATGCACCTGCCTATAAGCTTAATGATAGTGAGGACCTGCCGCATACGGGCTTTGAAGCATTTACGGAGATTATGGATACCTATAAGCCAAAGCTTTTTGCCCATGGTCATGTGCATATTAATTATGGCAGAGATTTTAAGAGAGATTCTATGTATAATGAGACTAGAGTTATCAATGCGTTTGAGAAATTTATAGTTGAGATATAAAGAGACAAAGGGAGACTTGTTAATCAAACAGGTCTCTTTTTAATTTAAACCATAAATTATTCTTATTTATTCGTATAATTAATTGTATGTCAAAGTTGGTTGTATGTTATATAATTGTTATGTGTATTGGTTTGCTTTTGCAGGAATATAAGCGTAGAGAAGAGGAGTGAAACAGAAATGGGGATAAAGAGAAATGGAATAGAAGAAAATAGAATAGAAGAAAATAGAATAGCAGGATATGGAATGACAGGAAATGATACTAAAAAGAAAAATAGAATAGGTATAGTACATACACTGCTTATTATATTTGCAGCCATAGGTCTTGGTATTGTAGTTCTGCCACAACTTATAATTTTACTTATTGCACTTATTATATCCCCTGACTTTATTGATGTGGGAAGAGATGTAAGTGTGTTAAGCGTGGACGGGAGTCATGGGGAAGCTGATGAAATTACAGACAGATTCGTGGTTAGTAATGGGAAGGATACTTTTATATATGATGACGGTTATCTATGCGAATATATAGATGATAATAATATAATAAAAATCAAAGAAATAGGTACGGAGAAGCTTCGCCATATGGCTATCAATGACAAGTATTTGTTGTATGGTACTTATGATCATACCTACAGATACGATATAGAGTCAGGGGAAGAGATTTCTGTTCTGAATAATATATATGTGGAGCAAATTGCAGCAATAGACGGTACATTTTTTGTAGAGACACAGTATCTGAAGGTGGGGTCAGAGAAAAAGATTTATAATAAACTGCTGGTCCTTGGAGAGGATGCTACTCAGTTTGTAGAAATACCTATAGATGAGCCTCAAAAGGAGTATGACGAAGCTCACATAGAGGGCATTCCTGTGTATGAAACGGTGTATGAGGACTATTGTATTTATATAGGTGATGTGCCAGGGAATACAAATGATGTTTTGGCCGTTGAGAAGAATGGGGAAATGTATGCTTTTAGAGCAGAAGCTATATTTATGATAAAAGCCCATATGGTTACAATGGATGACGGTAGGTATATGTACAATGGTACATCCTATGGAATTGATGAAATTGAAGGTGAGGAGGTAAGGAATTTTGCCTGCTTATCTAGCAAATATAAGGATGATATATATACTGTGGTGAGAAAGGGAAGAGGTCATAACATGGAGGACGCAAATCCTTCATCGGTAAAGGATGAGTACCTTGTGAAGATATCTCCTGAAACCAATACAACGAAAGTGCTTTATGAGGCTAATAATAAAACTAGGATATTGGGATTTGATGTTGAAGCAAACAAGGTATATCTGCTTAATAATAAGGGACTGATTTATATGCAGGATTTAGATACTGAGGAAAAGGCAGATGTTGTAAAATTAGATGGCTCAGTGGGAAATCTTTACGTTGAATGGTGTAATGATAAGCTTTATGTGTTTGAATATAATAATGGATACAAGCTTGTGGGAAGCTATTAGGCTATTATAAGGAGCGATTATGAAACAGGCGTTTTTGCCTATACATGGATATAGGATTTATATTTTATTATTTGTATTAAAAATATTATTCATAGTGATAGGTCGTTGTAGTAATAAAACAGTAGGCTTTAAGAAAATATCACACATAGCGACCCATATGCTTTTGGTGGTGCTGCTAACAGATTGCTTGTGTGAGGTGCATAATGTGTTCACCACCTTAGGAGACAATATAAGGGAATGTGAATTTTATGGAATTGCTACAGCAGATTTGCTATTAGATAGAGTTGATTTTCCAGGCTGGCTTTTCTATGCTTTGATGTTGCTGGTAAGTTTGGTGGTGCTAATGCTGGAAAGCGGAGCAAGGCTTGAGACTAAGCAAGGCTATAAAGCTGTTGTCATGGTATTCCTAGCCACAGCTTCAATAATATTTGCCAATTTACTTAATAGCTTTTCTGTGTATGAGTACTGTAGCTTGGAGTGTGAGGGTATTTCTTCTAGCTTGATTGAATTATTATCAGGACTAATCTATGGAGGGGATAAATATTATCTGCACTATGCTGCAAATATAGTAATTCTCATTACCATTCCACTGTATATAACCATAGTAAATTGCGTTTGTGTTCCAAGGTTAATAGAAGAACAGGCTACTAAATTGTTAAAGCTGTTAAGGTGTATAAATGATGTGGCTTTGGTTCTCTTTATAGTTCATTTTATAAGAGATACATTTTTCTGGTTGGAAAGCTATGCGTATGCTCCTTTAGTGTTTTTTTCGATTTTGCTTAAGTGGTATTTGTCATGTGAATTAAAAAAATAAATTTATCCATAAAAACTAAAATGTAATACGTATATTAATTACGGGTCTAAGGTTAATAGGTTAGTAGAATACTTGAAATATAAAGTGGATTATTATATATTTGTAATGTGTGCAAATGGAGGAATAAGCTTAAGAAAAATATAAATTGAGAATAAGATATTTTATCAAGGGAGGAAGCTATGGATAACAATTACGTAGGCATAAGTCAGCAGGAGATGGATCAGTGCAAATCCATAATTTTAAAGATTAACAATTATTACTTTTCAAAGATGGTAGGTCAGTATCAGCTAGGTACAGCCCTTCTTGCATCTATGATGTGTAATGGACATATATTACTTGAGTCAGTGCCGGGTCTTGCTAAGACCACAGCGGCAAAGACTATGACAGAGGCGGTTAACGGTACATTTTCGAGAATTCAGTGTACACCAGATCTTCTTCCTAGTGATATTGTTGGTACTCAGATTCTAAACTATACAACTAATTCATTTGAGACAAAGCTAGGACCTGTATATGCAAACTTTGTACTTCTTGATGAGATCAACCGTTCAAGTGCAAAGACTCAATCTGCCATGCTTGAGGTTATGCAGGAGCACCAGGTAACTATTGCTAACACTGCATACGATATGCCAGAGATATTCATGGTTGTGGCAACTCAGAATCCTATTGAGCAGGAGGGTACATACCTTCTTGCCGAGGCACAGCTTGACAGATTCCTTCTTAAGGAGAAGCTTACATATCCTAATCAGGAAGAGGAGTTTGAGATTCTTAACAGAATAGAGAATGACGTGTTCTCTACCAAGAGCTTTGTAACAGATATTAATGATGTTAAGTTCCTTCAGGACTTAACTAAGAGAGTGTATATTGATAATGCTATTAAGAAATATATTATTGCAATTATAGATGCTACAAGACATCCTGAAAGATTTCTTCCACCAGAGCTTGCTCAGTACGTTACTATGGGAGCAAGTACAAGAGGTGCAATCGCTCTTATGGAGGTTTCTAAGGCCATGGCCCTTATGCGTGGCAGACACTATGTTATTCCTGATGATGTAAGAGCGCTTATTCACAGCGTGCTTAGACATAGAATTACACTTAACTACGCAGCAGTTGCAGATGGAGTTAGTGAAGAGAGAATTATAGATGCTATAGTAGGAGCAATTCAGACACCATAATAGGAGCAATTGATTTAGATGATAAAAAGCTATGTTGGTAAAATTAGATCATTGGTAAGTATTTATTCTACTAAGAAGAGTAGTAGCTTATTCGATGGTTCGTACAAGTCTATATTTAAGGGTAATGGCTTTGACTTTGAGAACCTTAGAGAATACATACCGGGTGACAATATTAGAGATATTGATTGGAAGGCATCATCCCGTGGCGGAAAGCTTTTGGTTAAGAGATATATTGCGGAGAAGCAGCATAACATTCTGCTTGTTTTTGATACAGGTAAGAAGATGTCTGCTAACACCAGAGGGCAGCAGCCTAAGAAGGAGGTAGCTCTTAACGCAGGAGGTGCCATAGGCTATCTTGCTGCTAAGAATGGTGATAATGTAGGCGCCATGTATAACAGAGATGGTATGTTCCAATACTTTCAGCTTAAGCCGGGTATGGAAAATATAGAGAGAATTCTATCTGCTTATGATAAGGAGAAATTCACTGACAATAACGGTGACATAACCAAAACACTTGACTATATAGTTAAAAATATTAGGCGGAGAATGGTTATATTTGTAATTAGTGATGCTGCGGGAATTAAAAGCATTTCTGATGACACATTAAAGAAGCTTACTTATCAGCATGATGTGTTGGTTATGGATATCAGTGATGCAGATTTTACAGATGGTAACGCTTATAATATTGACAGGGACAAATATATTCCTGACTTTATAGCCGAGAATAAGAAGCTTAGAGATATTGAGATTAACACTAAGAGACAAATTTTCGAAGAGAATGAGAAAAAGCTTTTAAAGTACCGTGTAATAAGTACCAAGATTGACTCGGAGGAGCAAATCGTGGAGAAGGTAATAGAGCTTTTAGGAGGACACAAATATGCAAACTGCAGGTAAAGAATTACCTATAACAGTTGAATTACAGGATGTGATGAGCTACTCAAAGGCAGGCTTAATCGGTATAGTGAGCCTGATAGCCATAGTACTTATCGTTATCATAGTAGCACTTATTATTAAGGCTAAGAAAAATGCACCTGCTCCTGTGCCACGCATGGCTCCGGAGAATAAGGTGAGAGCTGCCAAAGAGAAGTATAACAGACTTCTTATGGATCTTGAGGCCAGATATGAGATGGGCAAGGTTAGCGAAAAGGAAGCCTATCAGGAGCTTAGTAAATACATTAGACACTTTGTGCATGATGTAACTGGTATAAGGGTACAGAATTATACACTTGAGGATATAGGAAGACTTAACATGCCTATGCTGTATTATCTTATAGCAGAGTGCTATGCACCGGAGTTTTCTGCCGATGCATCCGGTAATTTAGGTGAGTCAATAAGAAAGGCGAGAGAGGTAATCTACGGATGGAATTAATATACCCTTTGGTTTTGTATGTGGGTATTCCCGTTGTGTTTGTATTATTCTTAATTAGATTTAAGAAAAAGGATACATACCGCAAGGGTAACAAGGTTGCAAATGCTGATTTTGTGGAGAGCAACCCATATTACAAAAAGCTGATGACACAATATAAAATATTTGGTTCCATAGCAATATTTTCCTTACTTTTGTCTACCTGGGCAAGTCTTGCTATGATGTCTAGACCGGCTAAGGTTGACACTGTAACTCATGAGATACGTAACAGAGATATCTTTATATGTATGGATATATCCGGTTCTGTTGATGAGACTAACCTTGAACTTGTTGATGAGCTTCGTGGTGTAGTTGAGGAATTAGATGGTGAGCGCTTTGGTATAACAATCTTTAATGCAAAGTCAGTATTATATATACCTTTGACAACAGACTATGCTTACATTATGGAGATGTTAGATGAGCTAGAGGAATCCTTCAAGGTAAGCTTAGTAATGACTAAGTATTATGACGGACAGTCTCTTACAGCAGAGGAATACGAAATTTTCTATGACTTTGATTATGAAAAGTATTATTACAAATATGCCGGAACCCTGTCTGATGAGGGAAGCTCCTACATAGGAGATGGTTTGGCAACATGCTTGTATAATTTTTCGGATTTAGAAACCAATCCTGACAGAGCAAGACTTATAATCATGACTACAGATAACGAGCTTAATGGAACTCCACTTCTTACTATTGAGGAGGCAGCAGCTCTTTGTTCAAAGCATGATGTTAAGGTGTTTGGTATAGCACCTGACCATATTATGAACGAGCAGCAGTTTAAGGATGCTATTCTTAGTACAGGTGGTGGATATTATAAGACTAGTGATAAGAATGCATATAAGCAGTTGGTTAATGATATTAAGGCGACAGATGCCACAATTATAGAGAAGACAGAAATTCTGATTTATGATCAGCCTGAGGTATTGTTTGTAGTGCTTGTGGTGCTGATGGGAATATATTTTGGATTTAGTAGAAAGGTTAAGCTATGATAATAAAACCGATTATTCCTATATGGCTTATGGGAATCATATGTGTTATATTCCTTGTTCTTAGGAGAAAAGGCACAATTAATTATATAAGACAGATTCTAATAGTTTTGTTGCTGTTTGTTATTAATCTAAGAATTATGACACCGGGAGGTACTGTTACAACCATAACGCCGGAACTTGATATCTTATTTGTCTGTGATAATACAATTAGTATGCTTGCAGAGGATTATAATGGCAATGAAAGAAGAATTGATGCAGTAAAGAAGGACTGTCAGTATATTATTGATCAGTTTCCGGGGGCATCCTATTCAGTAGTGACCTTCGACAGCTCTGTAGAGATGAAGGTACCTTACACTGTGGATACATTTTTGGTTGAACAGACTATCGAAAGCTTAAACGGTGAAGCTTCCTATTATGCAAATGGTAGTTCTCTTAATATGGTAATGTCTCAGTTGGAGCATTATCTAGATAGAGGCAGAGATACCTATCAGTTGGTATTTTTTATCAGCGATGGTGAGATTACCGCCAAGGGAGAAACATTAAAGTCATTTTCAAATCTAAATGGCTATGCTGATAACGGAGCAGTACTTGGATACGGCACCGATGAGGGTGGATATATGCAGACTGTACCTATGTCATATACAGAGGATGAGCCGGAATATTTATATTATTACGATGATAATTTTGATAAAAAGCAGGCTGTGTCCAAGATAGACGAGGGTAATCTAAATAGTATAGCTAAGGATTTGGAACTTGATTATATCCATATGACCAAACATTCGGATATATATTCAAAGGTTGAGGATATTAAAGAGAATATGGGTGAAAGCATGGAATCAAAGGAAGGAGATTCCACCGCTGGTTATTCAGAAACCTATTATTACTTTTTGATACCACTTATATTACTCTTAGTATTTGATTTGATGTATTACAAGAAAAAGATTTAGAAAGGTTTGTTGCTTGTGAAAAAGGTACTTAAGGTTATAGCTATAGTGATAGGCGTGCTTTTATTCCTATTTTTTGGATTGCTAACCTTCAACTATTGCTATAATGAATTTATAATTTCAAAGTATGATGAGCATGATTACTCTTATAATGATGATGCTATATTGAATACATCTATATTTGAAAAATATAAGGCGTATTACAACAATGGTAATATTCATTATAACAAGAAGGAGTATGAGGAGGCCATAGCAGATTATAAGCAGGCCTTGGAGTGTGACCCACCGCATGATGGAGTGGAGTGTGATATTAGAGTAAACTTAGCACTGGCTGTTATAGGAACTCTTCCGGAGGATTACAGCGCTCCTGAGAATATTGAGCAGTCCATAGCAACCTTAGAGGAGGCTAGAGATTATCTCTTAGAAGAGGATTGTGCTATGAATGAAGAGGATGGTCATGATGAGGAGGCGCAGAAGCTTAAGGAGGAAATCGATAAGCTTATAGAGCAGCTTAAGCAGCAGCAAAATGGCGGTGGCGGTTCTAATAACAATGATAAACCTGATGAAGAGGAAGAGACTGATACTGATGACGGCTCCGATGAGGCGGAACAGGAGATAAAAGAAGAGCTTCAGGAGATTCAACAGAATGCTCATGAGGAACGAGAGGATACTATGCAGCTTTACGAAGAGATGGATTCTAACGCAGATTCTAATTGGGGTGGAGAGGTATGGTAATAGGTAAAAATGAGACCGGTTCGTTGGTCTCATTTTTACTATTTATTTAGCTTGTTAAAAGCGTTAGGCTTTGATATAATAAATAATTAATGCTTTAGTTTAACAAATAGGAGGAGAAAGGGATGCAAAGTAGATACGATAGATGTCCAAATTGTATGCAGGCATTACCTAATGGTGATGACACATGTCCATACTGTAGCTTTGACATAAGTGGATACGAAGAAAAGTCCACTTGTCTTAAGCCGTTTACAGTACTTCAGGGCAAGTATATGATTGGTAGAGTAATTGGAATAGGTGGATTCGGTATAACATATATAGGATGGGATTTGAATCTTCAGACATATATAGCAATTAAGGAGTATTTTCCGGGAAGCTTAGCTTCCAGAGATACATCCACAACAGTTACACAGGTTCTTCCTAACGAATCATCAAAGGATGTATACGATAAGGGTCTTAAGAGATATGTTGAGGAGGCTCAGAACCTTTCAAAGTTTTACCAGCTTCAGGGTATAGTTTCTGTTAAGGATTTCTTCTATGAGAATGCTACAGGCTATATTGTTATGGAGTATATTAATGGTATTAACTTAAAGGAATATCTGAATAACGCAGGCGGTAAGCTTCCAGAGCAGACTGTACTTGCTCTTATGAAGCCGGTTTTTGAATCCCTTCATACTATGCATAACTCCGGACTTGTACATAGAGATATCAGCCCAGATAATATTATGGTTGATAAGGATAATAAGATAAAGCTCATAGATTTTGGATCTGCAAGGGGACAATCAGCAGAGACAGATAAGACTTATACAGTTATACTAAAGCATGGCTACGCACCAGCGGAGCAGTATTATGCAAAGGGTAATCAGGGACCATGGACAGATATATATAGCTTATGTGCAACCATGTATAAGATGCTTACCGGTCAGGTGCCACCTAACAGTGTTGAAAGAATGGAACAGGATGAGTATGTTGATCCAACTAAGCTTGGAATACCTGTATCTCAGAAAACTGAGGCGGTTCTTAGAAAGGGTCTTGCGGTTAAGACCGCTGACAGATATCAAAATATTGGACAGTTGCTTAGTGAATTATATGGTGGAGCTCCAATTCAGCAGGGTCAGCCGATGCAACCAATGCTTGGTGCGGTAAATCAGTCTACACCTATAGCTACTCCAGGTGCATTTGCAGCAACTAATCCAACCCAGAACTCTATGCATCTTAGCATGCAACCACAGCAGGGTGTAGCTGCGAAGAAGAGCAACAAGGGATTAATGATAGGAGTTGTGGCTGCGCTTGCAGTTGCTCTTATTGTTGGTATTGCGCTTATTATAGGCGGTGGAGACAAGGATAAGGATAAAGATAAGACCACTGAGGCAACAACTGAGGCAACAACAGAAGCTAGTACCGAGGCAACCACTGAGGCAACAACAGAAGCTGGTACCGAGGCAACAACTGAGGCGACAACAGAGGCTTCAGGTGGAACAACAGCTGTAGGTAATTACACATTTGAGTGGCCAACAGAGATTTCTTCAAATTGGTTAGACTATACAATCAGTATTAATGATACTGTATATAAGCTACCTATGCCTTATACTGAGTTTAGATCAAAGGGTTGGGAGTCAAGCTATGTTGCAACCAGCATACCAGGTAATTCCTACGATTATGCAAGCTTCAAGAATGGAAATATGGAGATGCAGGTTCTTATAATTAACTATGGATTAAAGGAAGCAAGTATAGACGAGTGCTTCGTGGCAGGCTTTAGCATTGACCCTGATTGGTACGATGTAAGTGGTAATAATAATATTGAGCTTGCTGGTGGAATCAAGTGGATGGAGGCTACAGAGTCTGATATAAAGAAGGCCTATGGCGCTCCTGACTATACGTATAGTGGAGATATTGACGGAGTTCCATACACAACTATGGATTATGCTGATGATGAACTACAGTCAGGTATGGACTTTGAGCTTAATGCAGATGGAGTGCTTTATTGCATAAATATGGCAAATGTTGCTGTACCTGAAGGTATTCAAGTGGATGCAGGACAGCTGGATACAGCACCACCGGAAATCAACTCATATTATGTGGCTCCAACAGGTCCAAGTACTGATTTGTATGACCACATCATTACAATTAATGATAATGAATATTATAGATTACCTGTGCCGGTATCAGAGTTTACTGCTAATGGTTGGATACTTGATAGCGCAACAGATGAATACATTGCAGGTAATAGCTCGACTTATACTTATATAGAGAAGGATGGAGAAAAGCTTAGAGTGTGTATGGAAAACTTCACACCGGATGCAATAATTTCAGTGAATGCGTACATTACTTATATTTCCGTAGATGCTGATTATTTTGCTATGCCGATATCCTTCCCAGGTGGATACAGCTTAAATGGACATTATGATACGTTCGCGGCTGCTTTTGGAGATAAGGGAGAGGATTACGAGTTTGATGATAGCTATACTTCCTTTATATCATTAGACTATTCGTGTTATGATGACACAGTAGTAGGTGGTGGAGTAGCGGGTATATCATACGTGGCCATCGATGTTTACGCTAGTCATGAAACAGGTGCTATAGAAGAAGTAAGCTATAACTTAGGCGTTAAAAGTATAGAACCTAAATAATATATAAGTCGTATTCAAAGAAGGAGAGAATAACGTGGCAGACTTAAATTTTGAAAAAATAATAGATGAATACGTAGAATATTGTAAAGAATCGGGTAAGATAGATCTTAATCTTTATGAGGAATACAATGTAAAAAGAGGACTGAGAGATTCTCATGGAAGAGGTGTATTGACAGGACTTACTGAGGTTTCGGATGTTCTTGCGTTTAGAATTGAGGATGGAGAGAGAGTACCTATTCCTGGAGAACTTTATTTTCAGGGCTACGAGGTGCAGGATTTGGTTAATGGTTTTAAGAATAGCCTGTATGGCTTCGAGGAAACCACATATCTGCTACTTTTCGGAGAACTTCCATCTAAGAAACAGTTGGAAAGCTTTATTGATGTGCTAGAGGATTTGAGACAGTTACCTGAGTCCTTTAACAGAGATGTAATTATGAAGGCGCCAAGTAAGGATATGATGAATGTTCTGCAAAAGTGTGTTCTTACATTGTACACATACGATCCTGATCCTAATGATTTGAGCATTAAAAATGTACTTATGCAGTGCCTTAAGCTTATAGCACAGTTCCCTGTTATGGCTGCCTATGGCTATCAGGCATATAGACATTATTATTTGGATAAGAGTCTTGTGGTGCATCGTCCAAAGAAGGGACTTTCTACTGCGGAGAATATTTTAAGATTACTTAGATCAGATGGAAAATATACAGAGCTTGAAGCCAAGGTTCTTGATGTATGTCTTGTAATCCATGCAGAGCATGGTGGTGGTAACAACTCCACATTTACAACACATGTACTTTCATCAACTGGTACGGATACATATTCGGCAGTTGCTGCATCCTTAGGTTCTCTTAAGGGACCAAGACATGGTGGTGCAAATCTTAAGGTTCAGCAGATGTTTAATGACCTTAAGGAAAACGTTAAGGACTGGGAGAATGAAGATGAGATAAGTGAGTATTTGCAGGGACTTCTCGATAAGAAGGGCTTTGATAAGTCGGGACTTATCTATGGTATGGGCCATGCGGTATACAGTGAATCAGATCCAAGAGCAGTAATTCTTAAGAAATACGCCAAGAAGCTTTCTGAGGAAAAGGGCTTAGAGGAGGAGTTCGCTCTTTATGACAGAGTTGAGCGTATTGCAGCAGAGCTTATAGCGAAGCAGAGAAAGACCCTTAAGACAGTTAGTGCTAATGTGGATTTCTATAGCGGCTTTGTATATACTATGCTTAAGCTTCCTATAGAGATATTCACGCCGATATTTGCTATCTCAAGAATCTCAGGTTGGTCAGCACATAGAATCGAGGAGCTTGTTAACAATGGAAAGATTATAAGACCGGCGTACAAGTTTGTGGGAACACACAAGGAGTACAAGGCTCTTGAAGATAGAGATTGGTAATAAAAAATTGAGTAAACTTACGGGCGTGGGAGAAAAATTACTTCCACGCCCGTATTTGAACTAGTATTATTTTTATAAGGATGGTTAAAATATATGTGGATTGCAGATAACTGGAAGGATTATGAGATTATAGATTGCTCAGGTGGCGAAAAGCTTGAACGTTGGGGAGATTATATACTTTTAAGACCAGACCCGCAGGTGCTTTGGAATACTCCTAAGAAAAATCCGGCATGGAAGAAATTAAATGGACATTACCACAGAAGCTCAAAGGGTGGTGGAGAATGGGAGTTTATGAAGCTTCCGGAGCAGTGGAGTATTAATTACAGAGAACTTACATTTAACCTTAAACCATTTGCCTTTAAGCATACCGGTTTATTTCCAGAGCAGGCTGTAAACTGGGATTGGTTCTCAGATATAATTAAGAAAGCAAATCGTCCGGTTAAGGTGCTTAATCTCTTTGCATATACAGGAGGTGCCACACTTGCAGCAGCTAAGGCAGGAGCTAGTGTTACCCATGTTGATGCATCGAAGGGTATGGTTACCTGGGCTAAAGAGAATGCAGTTTCTTCAGGTCTTGGAGATGCTCCAATTAGATGGTTGGTGGATGATTGTGTAAAATTTGTAGAGAGAGAAATTCGTCGTGGGAATAAATATGATGGAATTATAATGGATCCGCCTTCCTATGGAAGAGGACCTAAGGGCGAAATTTGGAAGCTAGAGGAGAAGATACATCCATTTATTGAGCTTACTAGTCAGTTGCTAAGTGAGGATGCATTATTCTTCTTGGTTAACTCATATACTACAGGTTTAGCGCCTGCAGTGCTTACATATATGATATCTACAGAAGTAAAAAGTAAGCTAGGCGGAAATGTTGTAGCAGAGGAGATAGGACTTCCTGTTGCAGAAAGTGGATTGGTTTTACCTTGTGGAGCATCGGGAAGATGGAGTAGAGAATAATTAGATTATAAAAGCTGTTATATCGGGGAGAA
Organism: Lachnospiraceae bacterium; assembly: GCA_017625335.1. Lineage (GTDB taxonomy): Bacteria > Bacillota > Clostridia > Lachnospirales > Lachnospiraceae > Coprococcus_C. The sequence continues at coordinate 955 of JAGALE010000474.1, read as the reverse complement.
TAAAAGTAACATATGTGTAGAATGTTAAATTGTGTCTAGCTGATACGAAGGGGTTGATTCTTTGGCAGATGAAAGTAATGTAAAATCTAATAAGAAGTCTAATATTGGTTCTACCAATATGTCCAGGCGAGTTTTCTTAGCAAGACTCACTGTTATTATTGTGCTGATATTGTTGCAGATATTACTTCTTGTAATTATGTATGGTATTGCTCGAAGCTATGTAATCTATTGGCGTACTAGTGCTTTGGCTCTTACTGCATTTGTTGTTCTTTATATTAACAGCAAGCCTGAGAATCCGGCGTATAAGCTGGCGTGGATAGTTCTTGTTATGTCGGTGCCTCTTATAGGGGGTATAATGTATATTATGCTTTCCGGTAATAGAACAAGAATGGAATTTATAAAAGAGGCCAAGGAAAGCCATATTGATATATTCAAATACATGCCAAAGGATAACAATGTTCAGGGAGAGATAAAGGCTATAAGTAAAAGTGCCAGTGTTCAATCCACATACATTTCTCAAACTGTTGGATTTCCTGCTTATAAAAATACTAATGTGAAATATTTTCCAACGGGGGAAGAAAATTACAAACGGCTTAAGGAAGAGCTTAAGAATGCCAAGCATTTTATCTTTATGGAATATTTCATCATAAAGCAGGGTGAAATGTGGAACGGAGTACTAGATATACTTAAGGAAAAGGCTGCGTCAGGTGTTGATGTAAGACTTATATATGATGATTTTGGATGTGCTATGCATATGCCATCTCGATTTATATCGGAAATGAAATCCTATGGAATAAGGGCTGTACCATTTAATCCAATAGCGCCTGTATTAAGCTTGAGGCAGAACAATAGAGACCATAGAAAAATAACAGTAATAGATGGACATACTGGATTTACAGGTGGAATTAATCTTGCTGACGAATATATAAATATGGGATCTAAGTTCGGCCATTGG
>JAGALE010000473.1 GCA_017625335.1 Lachnospiraceae bacterium | reverse complement strand
GTATCAGTTAAAGAGATAATAAGTAATTACAAGAATACAGGATGTGAGATGGTATTATTTAACATAAGCCATGATAACATAATTAGTGAATTAGACATTGGAAGTGAAAATGTATATAACAGGGTGGACTTTGACTTTGGAACATACGTAGACTGGGCTGACTTTGAATATTTGCCTAGTGGAATGCAGTCTGTATACGCTGCATTAATTATAGATAAGCCTAGAGAAAATGAGAATTACAAATTAGATAGTAATTTATCATATAAAGTTAACAGTATACAAGTATTTGAGGACCTTATTAATAATGGTGTATATGATGACAATGTAGCGTTATACGATACTAATGGGTATGATTACAATGAAGTTGCATCAAAAGAAGTAGGTATATCAAAACGTGTAAAAACCAGTTCAGGTGTATATGCTCATAGTGGAAACGTGGGGTTAGATGAAATATATACATATTATATAGCAATATCAAACTCTGATACTGGTAGTCTTAACAATTTGATTATATATGATATAATAGAGGAAGCAGCTTTAGATAACGAAGAATCTTGGAAAGGTACATTTGAAAGTATAGACATATCATCATTACAAGATATGGGATGCCAACCAGTAGTTTACTACTCTACAACACAGGGTTTAAGATACCCGGAGCAATTAACTACAGGAACAGAGTATATATGGTTAAATGATTCAAGTGTATGGAGTACAACTTGTCCTGCAGATAAATCAACAATAACAGCTATAGCAGTTGATGCTAGAAAGAAGTCAGACAATTCTGATTTTAATGTTCCTGCTGGAGATAGTCTAGGATTTTCATTCAATATGAAAGCACCATCTGAGCTACCAAGTTTGACTAATCCAAATGCTTTGTATGCATATAATAGACCTGCCTATTCATGCTCATTTAAAGCTACATCAAATGGTATAGCGAATTGGACAAGCTTAATAGGTTCTAGGGTTACAGTAGATATACCTACAACAACAGTGGAGGTTCAGAAGGTCTGGGAAGACTTTGATAACTTATACCAAAAGAGACCTGATGGTGTCAATGTACAATTGAAGAGAAACAATGTTAATATAGGTAGTGCAATAACATTAGATGAGAGTAATAATTGGACTTATACATTTGAAAATCTGTTAGAATTAGATTCTAATGGAGATAGCTATGTGTATAGTGTAGAAGAAGTGAATGTGCCTACAGATTATAATTGTACTTATACAGGTACAATGAGTAGTGGTCTAAAAGTAATAAATACTATTGACGAAGTTAAGGTTGATATAGACGTTACAAAGATATGGAATGACTTCTATAATAAAAATAATAAGCGTCCTAGTAAAATAGTATTAACTTTAATTGGAGATGAGGGTAAGAGTACAGAGTTAATTCAAGATATTGAATTAACTGGTAGGACGTCTACATGGAAAACTACAGTAAGTGTGCCAAAATACAACAATGACGGAGAAGAATTTACTTGGACAATAAAAGAGGAAACAGTACCAGATGGTTATACATGTAATATAAGTGGAGATAGTACAACAGGTTTCACAGTTGAAAACAGTTTATATTATAATATAACAACAAAGAAAGTCTGGGATGACTTTAATAATAAGTTCAGTACACGTCCTGATGATATTACATTAGACCTTTATAAAGTATATACTAACAGAACTGAAGAGTTAGTAGACACTAGAGTAATATCTGAATTAGAGTATAAAACAAATGTAAATAGTGGAAATGATTTTGATTGGAGCACAGAGCCATTTACAGATTTATATTATACAAAAGAATTTAAGTATGAGGTACGTGAGCGAGATGTAGCCGATTATGAACAAAAATATAGTAATACATTGAGCTCTAGTAACGGTACAGTAGAGCAGTTATGGACAATTACTAATAAGCTAGATGTAGATATGGTAGATATATCTATAACCAAGGTTTGGGAGAATATACCAGTAGAAAACAGAGGTCTTCCAAAATTTACATTGAGTATAGAGGGCTTATATGGTAGGAATGATGAGATAACCAGTTATAAAATGTCTAGTACTGAGGTTAAGAAAGATAGCCATACATTTAAAATTGAGGTACCTAAATACATTATAGATGATATAGAAACAAACTATATACTTACTGAAACATATCCATACAGTGGTGTAACTGCAGAGATTACAGGTAATGTTAAAGATGGGTTCAATGTAATAAACAGACCTGCATTAAAGATAGAAGTTAAGAAGGTTTGGGATGATGGTGGAAATGCATTTGATACTAGACCTGAAGGACCTATATATTTTGATATATGCAGTGTAGATGAAAATGACCAAGTTATAGAT
>JAGALE010000472.1 GCA_017625335.1 Lachnospiraceae bacterium | reverse complement strand
TTCCTTCTGTTCCTTCTCGTTAGTTTCATTCAAAGTAACAGAAACAACATAAAGCTTTATACGATCACCAATCTTGTATTCCTCACCTGGTACCTGCTCCTTCTCTGTAAGCATAGTATCAGTCTTATCATCTAATGCAACATTAATATTATTACCAACAAATCTCTGTACTACACCTGTAATAATATCCTTCTCTTTAACAACAAACTTCTGATAGAGAGCAAATCTCTCTCCTTCCTTAATTGCCTGAACGATAACATTTCTAGCATTCTGTGCTGCAATTCTTCCAAATTCCTTAGATTTGATCTCAAATTTCACATAATCACCAAGCTGATTTTTTGAATCCATAGCCTGAGCCTGTGTAAGTGAAATTTCTGTTATATCATTCTCCACAGTTTCTACAACAAGCTTCTTCTGAAAAGCAGTAATATCTCCAGTCTTTCTATCCATAGAAACCTCAACGATTGCATCCTTACCAAAATCCTTTTCGCAAGCAAGCACAAGAGACTTCTCAATAGCCTCCATCAAAACCTCTTTGCTAATGTTCTTCTCTTTCTCAAGTTCATTTAATGCCGCAATAATCTCTGACATTTTAATTTAACCTCCTAATAATATAATATTTAAACAAATGCTAATCTAATCATGGAAATTTCATTACGATTCAATGTTATTTCTTCATGGTCATCGTCGTCATTCATTATTGTTACAGTATTGTCATCATAGTTTTCTAGCACCCCACAAAGTTCTTTCATACCGTTGTAGGATTTATAAAGCTTAATCTCAACTAACTTACCTATACTACGTTTAAAATCCTTTTCCTTTTTTAACGGTCTAGTGAGTCCGGGAGAGCTTACCTCTAATATATAAGCATCCTTTATCTTGTCGGCTTCATCTAGCTTTGCCTCTAAAGCTCTACTAATCAACACACAGTCATCTATGTTGATTCCGCCTTCTTTATCAGCATAAACACGAAGATAAAAATCAGCTCCTTCTTTCACATATTCCACATCTACAAGTTCAAAATTATTCTCCTCTATAATAGGAGTAACCAAGTCCGTACAATGCTGCTCGATTTCAACTTTTTTCATCAAATACCACCTTTCCAGCATTTATATATATTGCAAATGTTGCAAAAACAAAGAGTGGGTTTCCTCAACCCACTCTGTCGCTAGCAATATTCAAGTCTATTAAATTATAACACTTTATATTATTTTTGCAAGTAGTTATTTTTAATTATTTTTAGAAAAAACATATTAACTAAGCACAAAAAAATATTAGTTTTCCTTTGGAACTAGCTTTATCTCTATAGACTCTAGTCTTTTACTTTCACCCTCAGTGCCTGAAACTTCGCCATTTTTCACCCAATCAAGCCAACCGTAGGTTTGACAGTGTACACGATAATACACATCATATAATTCACTGAGCTCTCCTGTAAGCCTAATTTGAATAGCCTCTAAACGCTTACTCTCACCTGTTGTACCGCTTAACTCACCATTTTTCACCCAATCAAGCCAACCATAGGTTTGGCAATGTACTCTATACTCTATATCGCCACTATATAGCTTATCACTAATATTAATTTTTATACCCTCTAAACGTTTTGATTCACCTGTAGTTCCAGAAGCTTGTCCATCATAGGAATCATTAAGCCAACCGTAGGTTTGTACATGTGTTGTATAGCTAACGTTTCTGGTAACATAAGGCTGCTTTGTTGAGCCAGGGGCCTTACCCCCCTTTTCAACTAGCACTATCTGTATCGCCTCAAGTCTTTTACCAAAGGTTGCAGTACCTGCAGCCTCGCCATTTTTCGCCCAATCAAGCCAACCATAAGTCTGTGCATGAACTCTATAATACACATCAAATCCTTCAGCTGCAGCTCCGGTAAGCTTAATCTGAATAGCCTCCATTCTTTTACCTTCACCAAAGGTGCCACTCATTTCACCATCAGTCACCCAAGGCATCCATCCATAATTTTGGCAGTGGGTTCTATAAGTAATTCCACCATCTCCAGCCTTGTCTCCCAATGCTATAGATATTGCCTCTAATCTTTTTGATTCACCTGTTGTTCCAGAAAGAACTCCATCACATTTTGTTGACTGCCATCCATAGCTTTGCACATGAGTAGTATAGGATACATATGACTCTGCATAATTGATCAAATTCCCATCTAACACATCAAGATAGGTATTCAAATTATTTAGCTCAGAATCAGATATACTTTTACCCAACCATTCATATCTAAATAACGCAAAACCATCATATCCTAAAGAAAGTGCTTTTTCATACTGCTTCGCCAAATTATCAGAAGACTTAGACCATCCCTGATCATAAGAATTTTCCTCACCAACTCTGTATAAAGCTAATCCAACATAAATCTTTGTATCATTAACATTTATATTCTGCCATGCATTACATCTATTTGTATACATAGTCTGAATTCCCGCACTTGTCTTATATACATCAGACCAATAGATTTGAGGCATTATATAATCTATATATCCGTCCTGAGACAACCATGTATCTATATCAGCTCCTTGATTTCTTGCATTATCAAGATTTCCCTCAGGGCTAATTCCAAATTCACATTCTGGATTTATATCCTTAATAGCACCATATACCTGCTTTACAAGTTTATTTACATTATCCTTTCTAGACTGAACTGAAGGAACATCCTTGTCATTATCTTCTAACCATTTTATGAGTCCGGATACGTAGAAATAATCATCAAAATGTATTCCATCAACATCATATTTTGAAACAATCTCTTTTACACCATCAGTTATTAAATCTCTAGACTCTTGCTTAGCAGGATCTAAAACCATACAGGCCTGACCATTATTTTTATACTCAATAATATATGATTTATACTTAGAATAATATGATGTTTCCTTAAAGCTCTTAGTTGTTGCATCACTAAGAGACAACCTATAAGGGTTCAACCAGGCTTCAATCTTTAATCCTTTTTCGTGAGCAAGCTCAACCATAATAGCAAGTGTATCATAACCAGGATTGCTTCTATCACTCGATATATATGTAGACCATGGATAATATTCTGAAGGATACATAGCATCTCCCATAGCTCTCACGTGCATAATAACAGTATCCATATTATTATCTAAGATATCGTCGTACATATCAGATACCGCTTCTCTAAACTCAGCTTCACTCTTGTCTCTAAGTTCATTATATATATCCTGATACGATACCCAACAAGCTCTCTTATCATCTACATCCTTAGCCTTAGAGCTAATTACGCCTTCACCAATCCCTTGCATGGGAACAACACCTAAAACCGTTAAACACATAACAAGACTTAAAATATATACCATCAGTCTTTTAAGCTTCATAATAACATTCCTCCTTTAATACCGGAATATAATAACATATTTTTTATTAGAATAAAACTCTAAGAATATATTACCAATTAAAACACTCTTAATAGCTCTTATATAAAACGAACTTTTAAAATCAATTCAATCAAACTATATATCTAATAATGTCTATTCGATTAGCCGAAAGAATATTCCTTTCCAATAATTAACGCCTTAGAAAGTTTACCATGACCTATTTCTTCTGTCTTGACAATAGGCATACGTACATCAACATAATCCTTAACTATATCCATCAAAGCATCAACATCATTTTCCTTTTGATATTCCGTAAATGTACCTAGTAGTATCCCGTTTACAGCCTCCAAAACACCCATAGCATAGAGCTGAGCAAAGTATGTTCTAAGCTGTGGTTCACCACCACTTAAGGCCTCAAGAAACAATATCTTCTCATTCATATCAGGAAAATATTTTGTACCGGCAAGCTTAAGAAGACACCTAATATTCCCACCAACAACAACTCCATTCATAGCTTTTCCCTGACAAAAGCAATAATCAAACTCATATATATCATTATCAAAAAATCTTCTTATCTGTAATCCACTATTATCCCATACAAGATTCTTAACCTGATAAAGAACAGACTCTTTACCAGTCATAGAATACAAAGCATTAATCACAGTGGTCAAATCACTATAACCCCAAAGCCTTACGTTACTCTCTCTAATTTTATCATAATCCAGATATGGCAAAATCTCATTAGCTATATCACCACCAGATATATCGAATATTTCTGCAACATTCTCGTCACTAAAATATCCCATGAGCTGACATGCCCTTTCTTCCGGCTTTCCCGAGCTTATTCCATCTCTCTCATATATATACTCTCCAACAATAACCTCATGTCCATTATCCTCTAAAACGCCCACTAGCTTATCTATATCTCCCTTATACTCTAGCTTCTGTCCATTGGAGCAACACACTAGTCCAACTTTGTTCATACTTTCCATATGCTTTCCTCACCTTCAAAAACTAAACCTATAATATATTCTCCAACTTCCAAAATCAAGAGACTTCACATATATTACATTATGAGAAGTTGAAAAGCTGACTTACCCTGGCATTATGCCAATGTGTCAGCTTTTCAATGCCTTCGGCATAGCAACATTTTAGTATTAATATGGACATTATCGCCGAAGGCGATAGTAAAAGTTTTCCCTGCCATACAGCAATTGTATGCGCAATTTATATAATAATAAAGGTTCGGGTTGATAAGGGATGCTTGATAACGATAGCGTAGGAGTGATAGATTTTTAATATTCGGTTGACTATTAGAGGGCACGCTGGCATGGATGCCAGCGTAGCTTTCACGTACATGGACGTACGATTGAAAGCGACCCTCGTCCGTCTTAGATATCTTTCTCCGAATATTCTAAAAATCATCACGACGAAGCGTGTTATAAAGCGCTCTTATCAACCGAACCGGAGAAGATGAAAACCTGCACATACAATTGATGTATGATATGCTCCCTTTTAGGTAGACAAGTAAAATAATAAAAACTTGTTACCTAGAAGGGAGTTTTTTAGTGGGAAGAAAAGGGAAATATGATGT
>JAGALE010000471.1 GCA_017625335.1 Lachnospiraceae bacterium | reverse complement strand
TGATTAAGGATATGGACATGGAAATCGTTGCAGAGGGCATTGAAACGGAACAGCTATTAACAAGATTTGCAGATATGAAGTGCGAATATATTCAGGGATATTACTTCTCTAAACCGATACCTAAGAACGACTTTATCGTGTTCATTACAAAGCATCTTAATGCTAACAAATAATTATTATAATATATCTTGCCATCCAAGATTAGGCAAAACAAAAAACTCATCTGAAAAAGATGAGTTTTTTATTTTATAATTCTACAGTTTATGCTATTATATATCTTAATTTTAATGCTATTATAGGAGCAGATATGTACCAGGATCCTACCACTACAATTGAACATCTGTATTCAGGTACTCCTGTCTATAAACATGAGTTAATCAAGCTTTTAAAATGTGATGACCCTTATATTTTAGAACTACTTAGAAGCAGGGCTGACATGGTTAGACAGGAACACTATGGTACCGACGTGTACATCAGAGGCTTAATTGAATTTACAAACTACTGTAAAAACAACTGCTACTATTGCGGAATAAGAAGAGATAACAAGGACGCAACCAGGTACAGATTGACTCTAGAGGATATATTACATTGCTGTGACGAAGGCTATAAGCTAGGCTTTAGAACCTTTGTATTACAGGGTGGTGAGGACGGCTACTTTACAAGAGATAAAATTTGCCACATCATAGCTTCTATCAAAGAAAAGTATTCTGACTGTGCAGTAACCTTATCTATAGGTGAATGTGATATGGCTGATTATCAAGCATTTTACAATGCAGGAGCTGATAGATATCTACTACGGCACGAAACAGCCTGCAATGAGCATTACAGCAAGCTTCATCCTGACAATATGAGTCTTGAAAACCGCAAGGAATGTCTGTACAACCTAAAATCTATAGGATTTCAGGTGGGTTCTGGCTTTATGGTAGGGTCACCATTTCAAACCTTAGACAACCTGGTTGAAGACATATTCTTCTTAGGCAAGCTAAAGCCACATATGATAGGAATAGGTCCATTTATTACTCATAAGGATACTCCTTTTTGTAACCACAAAAGCGGTTCCTTGGATATGACCTTAAAGGTTATTTCCATTCTACGACTTAGTCACCCAAAGGCCCTTATCCCAGCAACCACAGCATTAGGATCTATACATCCTAACGGGCGAGAGCTTGGACTAAAAGCCGGTGCTAATGTAATTATGCCAAACTTATCTCCAGCAAATGTTAGAGAAAAATATATGCTTTACGACAACAAGCTAAGCACAGGCAAGGAAGCAGCTGAGGGATTAGAAGAGCTTTGTAAAGCAGTTGAAGATGCAGGCTATAAAATAGTAGTTGATGTGGGACACGCAAAGTGTTAACACCTTTGTTTATTTAAATACACATATTAATATATAGGAGAAAAATATGAATACAAGAGAGCTACAAGAGGAAATAATTAGATTAAAGAAAGAAAAAAATATTTGCATATTGGCACATAGCTATCAGTCAAGACCTATTGTTGAGGTGGCTGATTATGTTGGAGATTCATTTCAACTAAGCCAAATGGCTACTAAGGTTGACGCAGAAACTGTTATTATGTGTGGCGTACGTTTTATGGCAGAAACCGTTAAAATTCTCTCCCCAGAGAAAACTGTTCTCATGCCTAATCTTACTGCAGGCTGCCCTATGGCAGAGCAGATGAGCCCAGAGTATATAGAGTCCGTTAAGAAGGAGCACCCAGGCGCTGTAGTTGTGGCTTACATCAACACTACTGCTGCCTTAAAGACCATCTGTGACGTGTGCGTAACCTCAGCCTCTGCCCTTAAAATTGTAAGTGCATTGCCAGAGAAGGACATCCTTTTTATTCCGGACATAAACCTGGGAAGCTATGTGGCTAAAATGGTTCCTGAAAAGAATGTTATTCTCTTAAATGGGGGTTGTCCTGTTCATGCAGCTATGACAGCCGAAGATGTAAAGGAAGCAAAGAGACTTCATCCTAATGCTCTCTTCCTAGTTCATCCGGAGTGTAAGCCTGAGGTTGTGGAGCAGGCTGATTTTGTAGGCTCCACCACTGCAATCATGAAGTACGCTCAGAAATCTGAGGCAACTGAATTTATTATAGGTACTGAGATAAGCATTGCTGAGCATCTAGCCTGTGACTGTCCTGGAAAGCAGTTTTACCAGCTTTCATCAAGACTTTTATGTAACGACATGAAGGCTACAACCCTTATAGATTTATACAATACTCTTGTTGACGGAACAGGCAAGGAAATTAGTTTGGATATGGATACCATCAAGAAGGCAAAAGTATGCATCGATAAAATGCTTGAGCTTGGATAAAGACTAACTAACAAGGAGTAAAAAAATGCCGAATAAAGCACTAATCGCCATGAGCGGCGGAGTGGACTCTAGCGTAGCTGCTTATCTAATGAAGGATAAAGGTTACGACTGTATTGGCGCCACTATGAAGCTTTTTCAAAATGAAGATATTGGACTTTCTAAGGAACACACCTGCTGTTCCATAGATGATGTTGAAGATGCAAGACGAGTTGCCACATCTCTTGATATGCCATTTTACGTCTTGAATTTCTCGGAGAATTTCAAGGAAAAGGTAGTAGACAAATTTGTTAGCTGTTACGAGAATGGTTTGACTCCAAACCCATGTATAGAGTGTAACAGACATCTAAAATTTGAGCATCTTTATAACAAGGCGAAGGAGCTAGGCTATGAGTATGTGGTAACAGGTCACTACTCTAGAATAGACTACAACGAAAGCACCGGAAGATATGAACTAAAAAAAGCATCCGACCCTACCAAGGACCAAAGCTACGTGCTTTATACCATGACTCAGGAGCAGCTATCTCATACCCTGTTTCCTCTTGGACATATGACCAAGGACCAGGTCAGAGAGCTTGCTGAATTAAAAAGCTTTATTAACGCAAAAAAACACGACAGTCAGGACATCTGCTTCGTGCCAAACGGTAAATATGCTGAATTCATAGAAAGCTACACAAAAAAAAGATATCCGGAGGGTGACTTTGTAGACCTTGAGGGAAATGTATTAGGTCGCCACAAGGGTATAATAAGATATACCATCGGTCAAAGAAGAGGTTTAGGGCTTTCCCTTAAGCAATCCATGTATGTGGTAAAGGTAGATCCTATAAGCAACACTGTTGTACTAGGCTATAATGATGATTTATTCACTACAACTCTTTGCGCTAAGGACGTTAACCTTATCTCAATTCCTGAGATAACAGGTGAACTCAGATGCAAAGCCAGACCAAGATACAATGCCAAGGAAGCCTGGGCCACTGTAACAAGACTTGATGAAGACAGAATTCAAGTGGTCTTTGACGAACCACAGCGTGCCATAACCAAGGGTCAGGCGGTGGTGCTATACGACAAAGACACAGTTATCGGTGGTGGAACAATCTGTTAATAAGCATTTAACGAATACGAAATTTAAACACATTAACAATATAATAAAATTCCAAAAAAATATATTTACATGTAACAATATAGTAAAAGAGGGCTGTGCCAATCAACTTCATTCCGACCGCGCCATGGTAAAGCGGAGCTGACCGTCTTAAGTGTCAGCGAAGCTTTATCCATAGGCAGGGAGGCGAAGAAGTATATCTGCACAGCCCTCAAATATTATATTGTTACAACAAAGCCTTACGAAGCTCTGCTCCACTTACTGAGCTAAGGTATGCAGGTGGAATATCAAAGATTGTCTTACAACCCTTCATACCCTCCTTCTTCATACGAACCGCAGCCCTTGCACAAGCCACAATAACTGAGGCTGTAAACTCAGGATTAGAATCGAGCTTTAAGCTATATTCTATAATGTGAGTGTTCTCACCATTCCAGCCTGTCTTACCACTTCTAATTACAAATCCACCATGTGGGATACCAGCATGATCTCTTTGAAGCTCTTCCTCAGTTATAAATGTAACTGTTGTATCATAATCAGCAAAGTAGTTAGGCATATTCTTAATCTCTGCTTCTATCTTAGCTAAATCAGCACCTTCCTCTGCCACAACATAGCACTCTCTAAGGTGCTTTTCTCTAGTTGAAAGCTCAGGATTAGAACCACTTCTAACAGCCTCAAGAGCTGCATCTATAGGTACTGTATACTGCTTGCCATTAGCAACACCCTCTACTCTACGAATAGCATCTGAATGTCCCTGGCTTACACCCTTACCCCAGAAGGTATAATCCTTAACCTGTGGTAAAATTGCATTGCCATATAATC
>JAGALE010000042.1 GCA_017625335.1 Lachnospiraceae bacterium | reverse complement strand
GCACTTGCAGTAAGATATCTTCTCTCAGGCTTTTTCTGTGTTGCCTTAAGGATAACCTTCTCAAAGCTTGAATAGATGTCAGGATAATACTGTCTAGGTGGTATCATCTCACTCTGAATATGCATAAGCGCTACAGATACATTATTATCTCCCTCGAATGGAACTCTACCTGTAACCATCTCGTACATAGTTATACCAAGTGAATATATATCACTTCTCTCATCACTATATCCACCACGAGCCTGCTCTGGAGAAATATAATGAACAGAACCCATAGCTCCCGATGTAAGGGTATTAGATGATGCAGCCTTAGCAATACCAAAATCTGTAACCTTAAGATTACCATTCTTAGAGACTATTATATTCTGCGGCTTAATGTCTCTATGTATTACATGACTCTCATGGGCTGCCTCAAGACCAGATGCAATCTGAATAGCAAAATCAATAGCCTTATCCATAGAAAGTCTACCATTCTCTGCAATATAATCCTTAAGAGTTATACCCTCAACTAATTCCATAACAATAAAGTATACACCCTCATCATCATATACATCATAAACATTAACAATATTAGGATGTGCAAGTCCTGCAGATGCCTGTGCCTCTACACGAAACTTAGTAACAAAATTCTGGTCTCTGCTGAATTCCGGCTTTAGTACCTTAATTGCAACATTTCTATTAAGTCTATGACATCTTGCTTTATATACGATAGACATACCGCCTGCACCAACTACATCAAGTATCTCATATCTATCACAAAGTATCATTCCTGGTTTTAACATAACTTCAACCCTTTCTGTTATATCCACCGACAAAGCTTATCGGAGAGTATTTTATCTGGAAACTAAAACTACTGATATATTATCAGAGCCTCCGTAATAATTAGCTCTGTCTACTAGCGCCTTTGTAGCGTCCTTTATATCTGCGTAATCTACCACAATATCTCTTATCTCATCATCTTCGACCATATTAGATAAACCATCTGAGCATATGACGTATTTATCACCTGGTTCCATATCTATCTCAAAAAAGTCTGGAATCACTTCATCCCTAGACCCCATCGCTTTGGTTATAATGTTCTTCTCCGGATGGTTCCTTCCTTTTTTACGCTCTAATTCACCACTACGAATCATCTCTTCAACCAAGGAGTGGTCCATAGTAATCTGTCTAATCTCATTATTAACCACATACAGTCTGCTGTCACCAACATTCGCCACATACAGCTTATCATCCATAGCTACCGCAGCAACCATAGTGGTTCCCATTCCAATCAAATCAGGATCCTTATTAGCAGATTTATATATTTCATTGTTAGCATATATCATAGCACGTTTCAGTATAGCTATAGGATTTTCTATAGTTGAATTCTTAATAAAATCCACAGTTATATCGATAGCCATTCTCGATGCCTTATCTCCTGCTCTATGTCCTCCCATACCATCTGCAACTATATACAAATTAGGAAGACTTCCCACTGGCTCATCACTGAAAAATATACTATCCTGGTTATTCTTACGCTTAGAACCAGTATCAGTTATTCCACTAGATTGCATCAGCTTCCTCCTGACTGTTACTCCTATGTTTCCTTCTTAACTGTCCGCAGGCCGCGTCTATATCGCTACCCACACTCCTTCTAATAGTACCATTAATTGAATTTTTTTCAAGTAAAAATTTAAATTTTTCAATTGACTCCCTGTCTCCAGGTCTAAAATCCCTTTCACTTATAGGGTTTACAGGAATTAAATTCACATGGCAATTTATGCCTTTTAACAGCTTTGCCAAGCGAAGTGCATGGTCTGGACTATCATTTTTGCCCTTTACCAAGCTATATTCAAAGGTTAATCTTCTTCCTGTTTTATCAAAATATTCCTTACAGCAATCTATAGTTTCCTTGAGAGAATACTGGTGAGCTATAGGCATTAGCTCCTTTCTCTCCTCATCTGTAGTTCCATGCAATGATAAGGCAAATGTTATTGTTAGGTCCTCATCTGCAAGTCTTTTAATATTTGGAACAATTCCACAGCTTGATACTGTGATATTTCTCTGACTGATGTTATAGCCCTTCTCATCAGAAATAATTCTAATAAATCTTATAAGATTATCATAGTTATCCAAGGGCTCTCCTGTTCCCATTACCACTATATTGGAGATTCTCTCACCTGTAAGTCTCATAGTCATATATACCTGCTCCAGCATCTCAGAAGCAGTAAGATTTCTAATAAGACCTCCTATGGTGGATGCACAGAATCTACATCCCATTCTGCACCCAGCCTGTGAAGATATACATATAGAATTACCATAGCTATATCTCATGAATACAGTTTCTATCATCTGACCATCATGCATTCTGTATAAAAATTTTATGGTTCCATCCTTTTTAGATTCCTGTCTTAATTCCTCGTTGATTGTAACAAAGCCCGACTTCTCTATATCTTCCTTTAAATTCTTTGGAATATTAGTCATCTCGTCTATGGATGCCACGTATTTTTCGTGCATCCACTGATACAGCTGCTTCGCTCTAAATGCAGGATATCCCTTATCCTTTAAAAAGCCCTCTAATTCAGTTATGTACATTGACTTAATATCCAACTTATTCATTCCTTTGTTCTCAATTTATATATTATTACAGTTTTTTCAAGACAGCATAATAAAATCCATCACAGTTGTCAACTCCCTGTAAAAACAATCTGTCCTTTATTAGTTCAAATTCCCTATGCTCATCTAAAAACCATTTTACATTGTCCTGATTTTCTTCAGGATTTATAGTACAGGTGCTATAAAGCATGATTCCACCCTGCTTTACATATTGACACACGTTGTTAAGAATGCTTTTTTGAAGCTTTGCCAGCTCCTTTAGCTGTGCTTCCTCTAACCTATACTTAATATCATTCTTTCTTCCTATTATTCCAAGTCCGGAGCACGGCAAATCTGATATTACAACATCTGCAAGCATACCAGGAATTGTCTCTGTGGCATCCTGACAACTAATCTCTACATTATCAAAGCCAAGTCTAGATACATTTTCCTCTATTAGCTCAAGCTTATCATGGGATAAATCCATAGAGTATAGCTTCCCTTGTCCATTCATGTATTCAGCAGCACATGTGGTCTTGCCTCCAGGAGCAGCACATACATC